>RFKJ01000446.1 GCA_003694325.1 Deltaproteobacteria bacterium | reverse complement strand
CGGCGGGGCTCGCGGTGGCGGCGCCCCCGGCCATGGCTCGTCGTGCTGCGGCGGCGGTCTTCCGCGTCCTCCACCCCAGCCGGGCCCGGAGCGGGAGCTGCAAGGGCGCGGTGGCCGCCCGGATCAGGCCGCCGATCCGCTGCGCCCGGCGGCTCGCCGCGGCCGCCTGCTCGTTCCACGCGGCGCGTTGCGCTGCGGTCGGGCCGACCAGCGGGTCGGGGGTTGGCGAAGACGCGAAGGGCAGGCGGTCCAGGTCGAATCCCGCCATCGGATCCCACCCGATCTCGCGAAACCAGAGGTGCGCACACTCCCATCCGGGGGGCGGCCAGTCCTGCCCGAGGGGCGTACCGTACCGTGCCACCCCCGCTTCGGCGTCGAGCGCCCGGGCGAAGGCGCGGACCGAGTCGTCGGCGAGGGTCGACCGCTGCCGCTGGATCCGGCGGATTTCGGCGGGGTCTCCCCGACCGACGACCCGGCACAGGGTCTCGGGGTCGTCCGGTCCGCGCGGGCGCTCCGCCCGGCCGAAGTAGCGGGGGTTCGAGTGGAACGCGCTGACGATCCGGCCATCGTGCCAGAGCTGGTAGCCCCAGATGTCGCTGTCGTGCATCCACAGCTCGACGAGGGGACGCCCCAGCTTGCGCAGCTCGAAGGCCTGGTGCTCCAGCTCGGCCACGGTGTCCCCCAGCACCACCACGACACCGTTGCGCCAGGCCAGCAGCACCCCGCGCTCGTGGGCGGGATCCAGCGCGGTCGGTGGCGCGCCGTCCCGCAGCGCCAGCCCCTTCGCCCGCATCCAGGCGACGAGCTGCCCCCGCACCGCGACCGGGTCGACGTCGAACAGGATGTGGGAGAAGCAGTTCGCGCCCATGCCCGCTCACTGGGGGGGGGAGGAGCACCTGGCCGGTCTGTCCGGGCTACCTGCGGACGGAAGCTACCACGGGCAATGCCGGCACCCCAGGCCACAACAGGCCCCCAGGCGTCGCAGGGCGTTCGCGGTGTACACGGTGCGGCCGCTCACCGGGTCGATGTAGTGGTCCTGACCGGCGGCCTCGGCTTCGGCGTGGCGGCGCATGGCCTCGGCCGTGGGAGGAGGCGGAGGCCGCCGGCGGGCGCGGAGTCGTTCCAGGGCGCACAGGGGGTGGCGCAGCAGGTCGAGCATGGATGGGCGGGTGGGACCGGGCCGGCGCACCGGCTACGGTCCCGAACAGAAGTCGTCGTTTTCGATGATCGCGCTGAGCGTCACCTCCGTGCCGCCCGGCGCGACGAACTCGGTGGCCCCCTCGGGGTCGTCGGGGTTGCCCCAGTCGTAGGTGTAGCCCAGCGCCGTCCAGGGAAAGCGCATGGCCTCCTCGCTGGCGCCGTAGCGGTTGACCCAGGTGTTGCACAGCCACTGTGCGTGGTCGGTGACATCGCTGCAGTCCCAGGACACGCTGTCGCCGTCGCCGGCCTGCAACGGGGCGGCGATGGGGCAGGAGCGCGCGGTGACGTCGGGGTCGGCGCAGGGGCGCTTCAAGGCCGCGGGATCGATCCACACCTGGACGAACACGTCGCGGCCGCCGCCGGGGGGCAGGCCGAGGAGCTGTTCGACCCGCAGGGCGAGGGCATCCCCGGTCAGGCCGGCGCAGGCGTCCGCGACCTGGGTGCCGGCCGTGAACCAGGTCTCACCGTAGAGCGAATAGCGGTAGCCCGGGACGTACTTGTCGTCGTAGTACCGGGACCGGCTCCAGGTCGTCACCAGCACCCGGCCCTGGTCGTCGAAGACGACGCCATCGGTGTCCGGGGTGAGCGTGAGCAGATCGTCGACGACTTCGGACGGCAGCGGGTACGCCGCGTCGTCGAGGGCGCGGGCGTAGGACACCGGCGAGGTGGGTTCGACGGTCGGGGTGAGCGTCGCCTTGGGGCAACCGACCAGGAGCAGGGAGAGGGGAAGCTGGGAGATCATCTCGCTGTCGGGGGAGGTGGGACGCCGGCGAGTCTACCGCAGGCCGGCCGGGCCCGGGCGTCGCAGGGCGTCGAGGCGGCCACGGGCCGCCCCCGGGTCGCGGGGCTGCGGCTGCCGACGGGTCCGGGAGCGCGATGGCCTGCAGGATCGGGTCCGGTCCGGTGGTGGCCGCGGGCTTCGCGACCGCCAGGCGACGTCGGGCCGTGTCGAGCAGGGTCTGTCGTTCGGCGTCGGTCAGGCGGTCGAGGCCCGGCAGGTGGCTGACCCGGTCGGGGCCGGCCTGGCGATACCAGAGCAGGTCGGCGTCGGGGTCCTGGGACAGCAGCCGGGCGATGCGGTCGTCGACGGGTTCGGACAGCGATACCTGCAGGAGGGCCTCCAGGGCGAGGATGCGGCATTCGAACCGGTCGAGGACCGCGGGGGACATCCGGCTGGCGGTGGGGAGGGGCCGTCCGGAGCACGGCTTCTCGGCGAGGCGTCTGGCGGCGAAGGTCGCGGCAGCAGCGCGGTCGGCGGCCGCTGCTCCGCCGGCGCCTCGGTATCGATCCAGCACCTGGTCGTCTCTGGCGATCGCCTGGAGGTACGCCATCCGCGCTTCCCGGGTGCGCGCGGTGGCCAGCGCGGTCCCCAGCTTGCCGGGAGGCGCCGCGCGGAGCGGCTCCACGGAGACCACCCGCTCAGCACCGAAGAACCGGCCGATGATGAGGTTCCGGCCGGGCGGCAGCAGCAGAGTGGCGACGACCACGGCGCCGGTGGCGAGGACGCCGACCGTGGACCAGGTCGAGGCCCCCTCGGGGCGGGTACGCACGAAGGTGATCGCCCAGGCCCCCCGCGCGACCACCTGCGCCGGCATCCAGCCGAGCACCATCGCCAGGGCCATCCGAGCCAGCCCCGCACCGAGCGCGGTGTGGCCCGAGCCTCCCTTGTCGGCCAGGAATACCGCGCGGGCGACGAGGATGACGAAGGACAGGACGAAGGTCAGCAGTCCGACGAGCGTGGCGCGGTGGATGGGCGGTCGGGAGGGAGGCGGCAGGGCACCCGCGTAGCGTGAACATCGGGCGTCAGCGTAGCGTGAACACCGGGCGCCAGCGCCACATCGGGCGACCGCCTCGTGATATCAGAGGCGCCCGCACCGACCTCTGCATGCCGCTCCCCCTCGACTCCTCGACCACGGCCCTCCCCCGGGGCCCCGCCTGCCGGCTCACGCCGCAGGGCCGCGTCGTCGTGCGGGCTGGCGGCCCGCCCGCGCTGGACCGCATCGCTTCGGCCTTCGCCCAGGGCAACGGCCCGGGCCTGCTGCACCTCGGCGCGGTCGAGGTGGACACCGATCTGCCGGCCGACCTCGCCTGGTGGCGTCGCCTCGGCGTCGCCTACGTCCAGGCCGTCTGTGCGGCCATCGACCCGCTGGACCCCGCAGCGGCGGTCCACCCGGGCGCGGACCCGGCGGTGTTGCGGTCGCTCGTCGACACGCTGCCCCCCATGACCGGCGCCGAGCTGGTCACCGTCGACCTGCTGGCGGGCATGTGGGACGAGCTGGGCGTCGCCCTGGCACAGGTCGCCGCCGCCCACGCCAGCGGCGTCCGGGGTTTCCTCCACGATGCCCACCCCGCCTGGCACGTCGCCGGGCGGGTCTGCCTGCACCTCGCCGAGAACAGGCGCGACCCCGACCACCCCTTCGCGTTCATCGCCACCTACGCCCGCCAGCGCCCCGGCCGCTCCGCTCCCCAGCACCTGCCCCTGGCCCGGGCGCTCAAGGAGTACGCCGGCGCGCGCAACCGGGCGCAGCTCCTCGCCCTGCTCCAGCCCCTGCAGCGGGCGGCGGAACACAGCGCCACCATCGCCGGGCTCCTCGACAGCGGGGACATCTACCACCCGCTGGCCTGGACCCCGGCGCAGGCCCATGCCCTGCTGCGTGACGCCGACGCGCTGGAGCGCGCCGGGCTGGTGTTGCGCCTGCCGGACTGGTGGCGGCGGCGCCAGAGCCGGCGGCCGGCAGTGTCGGTCACCGTCGGGGACGAGCAGCCCTCGGTCCTTGGCGTGGACGCCATGCTCGACTTCCAGGTCGCGGTGACCCTGGGCGGCGAGCGGCTCACCCAGGCAGAGGTCGACGCCCTGCTGTCCGAGACCGCGGGGCTGGTGCTCATCAAGGGGCAGTGGGTCGAGGTCGATCCCGATCGACTCGCCGCCGTGCTCGACCACTTCGAGGAGGTCCAGGCCCGGACAGCCGACGGGGTGGACTTCCTGCAGGCCATGCGGCTGCTGTCGGGCGCCGCGATCGACGGTGACGACGCCGATCTCGACGACGACCTCGCCGCCTGGTCCGAGGTGGTCGCGGGCCAGTGGCTGTCGGCCCGCCTCGACGCCCTGCGCTCGGTGCAGGTGGACCGGGCCATCGACGGCGGCGCTGGCCTGCAGGCGCGCCTGCGCCCCTACCAGAAGGTGGGCGTGCAGTGGATGTGGAGTCTGTTCAACCTCGGTGTGGGCGGCTGCCTGGCCGACGACATGGGGCTGGGCAAGACCATCCAGGTCATCGGCCTGCTGTCGCTGCTGCACCAGCGTGAAGACGCGCCATGTGAAGGCCGCCCACGACAAGACGCAGTGGATCTCCTGGTCGTGCCCGCGTCCCTCGTGGACAATTGGCGCGCCGAGCTGGCCCGCTTCGCTCCCCACCTGCGGGTGCTGGTCGCTCACCCCTCGGCCATGCCCTCGCGCAAGCTCCGTGCCCTGTCCGAAGACGACGTGCGGCGGCACCAGGTGGTCATCACCACCTACGGCACCGTCCTGCGGACGGACTGGATGCGGGCGCTGTCCTGGCGGACCGTCACCCTCGACGAAGCCCAGGCCATCAAGAACCCCGGCGCAAAACAGACCCGCGCCGTCAAGAAGCTGTCCGCCCGGTGGAAGCTGGCGCTGACCGGCACTCCGGTCGAAAACCGCCTCGGGGATCTGTGGTCCATCTTCGACTTCCTCAACCCGGGCATGCTGGGGTCGGCGAAGGCATTCGGTCGCTTCTGCAAGACCATGGCCGACCACCCCGGCGACGGCTACGCGCCGCTGCGTCGCCTCGTGGCGCCTTGGATCCTCCGCCGGCTGAAGACCGACCGCTCCATCATCGCCGACCTACCCGACAAGACCGAGGTCACGGCGCGCTGCCTGCTGACGAAGCTCCAGGCCGCCCTGTACGCCCAGGCCGTCGACGAGCTGGCCCGGACGCTGGAGCACGCCACCGGCATCGAACGTCGGGGCGTCGTGCTCGCCTGGCTCACGCGGTTCAAGCAGATCTGCAACCACCCCTCGCAGTGGCTCGGCGACGGTGAATTCCGCCCCGAACAGAGCGGCAAGTTCCAGCGCCTCGCCGACCTGTGCGAGCCCATCGGCCAGCGCCAGGACAAGCTGCTGGTGTTCACCCAGTACCGGTCCATGACCGACCCGCTGCAGCGCTTCCTCACCGACTGCATGGGCGGCCAGGGGCTGGTCCTGCATGGCGGCACCCCGGTGAAGAAGCGGGCCGCCCTGGTGCGCCGGTTCCAGGAAGATCCCGACGTGCCCTTCATGGTCCTGTCCATCAAGGCCGGGGGCACGGGGCTCAACCTGACCGCCGCCAACCACGTCATCCACTTCGACCGGTGGTGGAACCCCGCCGTCGAAGACCAGGCCACCGATCGCGCCTACCGCATCGGACAACACAGGAACGTCGTCGTGCACAAATTCGTATGCCAGGGCACCGTCGAGGAACGCATCGACCAGCTCATCACCAGCAAGAAGGCGCTGTCCGACCAGGTGCTCGCCGGGGGCGCCGAGGTCCAGCTCACCGAGCTGTCCGACGCCGAGCTGCTCGACCTCGTCAGCCTGGACATCGACAAGGCGGTGACCGCATGAGCTACCGCCGCCGCCGCCGCCGCAGCTACCGGGGCTTCGCCCCCTACGTGCCGGTCGCCGAGCGCCGGGCGAAGGCCGCCCGGCTCGCTTCGCAGCTCCGCAAGCAGGGGCGCACGCTCTGTCCGGTCGAGATCGAGGGGCGCACCATCGCGAAGACCTTCTGGGGCAAGGCCTGGTGCACCAACCTGGAGTCGTACAGCGACTACAGCAACCGCCTGCCCAGGGGGCGGACCTATGCCCGCAACGGGTCCGTCATCGACCTGCAGGTGACCGAAGGGCGGGTGACGGCGCTGGTCAGTGGCTCCGACATGTACGACGTGGAGATCGGCATCGACACCCTGCCTCCGGACCGCTGGGAGGCCCTGCGGGCCGAAAGCGCCGGGCAGATCGACTCCCTCGTCGAGCTGCTCCAGGGCAGGCTGTCCAAGGGTGTGATGGAGGTCGTCACCCGGCGCGGGAGCGGCCTGTTTCCATCCCCGCGGGAGATCCACCTGTCCTGCTCCTGCCCGGACTGAACGACCATGTGCAAGCACGTCGCGGCGGTGCTCTACGGGGTGGGCCACCGCCTCGACCAGGATCCGGGTCTGCTGTTCGCGCTGCGCGGGGTGGATCCGGCGGAGATGATCGAGCAGGCCATCGACCAGGGCATGGCCGTCAGCCAGGCGGCGAGCAGCCCGGTGCTGGACACCGACGATCTGTCCGCGGTGTTCGGGGTGGACTTCGACCTGGGGGATGATGATGAGGAGGACAAGGAGGAGGAGGACGAGGTGGACGAGGAGGGGCTGGCGCCGCCGCCGCCACGGGTAGTCACGTCCCGCCCGTCCGCACCTCGCTCGTCCGCACCTCGCTCGTCCGCACGTCGCTCGTCCGCACGTCGCTTGTCCGCACCTCGCTCGCCCGCACCCCGTTCGCCCGCAACCGATGCGCCCGCAGCCGGAGCGCCCGCAACCGGAGCGCCGCTCAAGGCCCGCGATTTCGAGGTGCTGGCCATGCTCACCGAGTACCCGGACAGTCGGCTGTCGACCATCGCCGAGTGGCTGGACCGTTCTCCGGGAGTGGTTCGCGCCGCCCTCCAGCGCCTGCGCAAGCGGGGCCTGGTCGAGTTTGTCGGCGCGCCGAGGACCGGGGGATACCGGCGCCTGGCAGCCGGCCCTGGCCGCCACTGGAGTCCGGTGGACGACCTGGGAGCCCAGGACCTGTGGGTGTTGGCCACCGTCGGCGACCAACCCGGGGTCAGGACCGCGGCCCTGGCGGACTGGCTGGGTCTGTCGACGTCGGCTGCACGTCACACGCTCACCCGACTGCGGAAACAGGGGTTGGTGAAGTTCGTGGGGCCCAGGCGGACCGGGGGGTGGCACCGGGCGGAGGGGGTGCTGTGAGGGGTGGCCTCGGCCACCGGGGCCAGGGCTCGCTCGCCGCCCTGGGGGGG
>RFKJ01000445.1 GCA_003694325.1 Deltaproteobacteria bacterium | reverse complement strand
TGCTCGACCCGTGAAGCCCGACCACGCGAACCGGCCTGTCCCCGCCCGGCCCGGGCGCCGCCTCGCGCTGCTGGGCATCGCGCTGCTGGCGGCCTCTCCGGCCTGTCGCTCCGGCGGCGACGACGGCGACCGCATGACCCTGGCCGAGGCGTCGACCGAGGTCACCTTCGCCTCGGTCGAGAAGCTCGGCCCCCACCACATGGTTGCCATGGTCGAGCGCACCGACCGGCGGGACACCGGCGAGGAGCACGTGTTCGACGAGCTGATCGAGTTGTCGTGGCAGGACTGGGACAACTTCCACGTCAAGCGGGTGGTCGACGGCACCACCACCCGCGAGACCATCGTCGCCGATGGGCGGCCCTGGGTCCGCGTCGGGGACCGGTGGGAGGAGCGGGACGACGCCGAGCCGCACCGGGTGCAGCTCCGGACCACCTGGAACGTCTGGGACGCCGCCCTGGGCCCCTTCCTCGACCACATCACCTTGGAGGAGACCGGCAAGGACATCGTCGAGGGACGCCCCGCCCGGACCTTCCAGGTGGTGATGAAGCCCGAGGAGCAGCGCCCGCGGCCCAAGCGCTGGGGGTTCCAGCCCCAGCGCATCGAGGGCACCGTCTGGCTGGACGCCGCCACCGCCGTCCGGGTCAAGGCCAGCGTGGTCGCCACCTCGCGCCGCCAGGACGTGCTCCGGACCGTCCGGCTGCAGCTCCAACGCAGCGACATCGGCCAGGACCAGGACATCCGCGCGCCGTTGGCCGTCCCCTGAACGCGCCGCCCGGTCGTCAGCGATCGCGGACCGTCGGCGATCGCACACCGTCGGCGGTCCCGCGATTTCGGCGGACCCGGGTTGCCGGCGGTCAAGGGATGTCGGCGGAAGTCTTCGTTTGAACGAGCGCCTTGTCCGCCCGGGAGGCACGGCGCTAGCCTGGGGCATGGCGACGCCGACCAACGTGCGCCGCGCCTGGTGGAGTCGGGCGATGTGGCTGCTGCTGACCGGTCTGCTCGTGTGCAGCTCCGCCGCGCGAGCCGACGACCCCGGGAGGGCGGTCGAATCCGACACCCCGACCGCCGCGGCCGATCCGGCCGCCACCGATACCATCCTCCCCCCCTATGCCGCCCGGGTGCTCGGCACCGAGTACACCTGGCGAACCGGGGTGCTGGCCCGCCAGGCGTGGCAGCAGGGCGCACCCTACGCCTTCGTCGGGGTCCTCCAGCGCGGCGTGGCCGACGCCCCCCCCGACGTCGCCTGCCCGCTGACCGTCGGGGGGCCCGATGGAGCCTGCGTGCTGGCCACGGCCCGGCTCGAGCGGCTGATGGCGGATGTCCCCCTCGACCGGGAGTTGTCGGTGGAGGGGCGGATCGTCGAGGTGGATGGGATACGCTATGTCGTGCTCACCGCCGTTCGCCCTCCGCACGGCTGAGCAGCTCCATCGTCGCGTACCCCTTGGAGGCAGACATCATCGACACGCTGGAGAGGGTCAAGGCGGCCGCCCGGGCCGCCTCGGAAGCCAAGGCCGAGGACATCGCCGTCATCGACATCACCGGGAGGGCGTCCTACGCCGATCACATCATCCTCTGCTCGGCCCGGCACGCTCGGCACACCGGCGCCGTCGCCACCCGGATCGCCGAGTCGCTGAAACGCGACCACCGGTGCATCCCCCTGGGCACCGAGGGCAAGCAGTCGGGACGGTGGGTGCTCATCGACTATGGCGACTTCATCGTCCACGTCTTCGAGCAGGCGCAGCGGCTCCACTACGACCTCGACGGACTGTGGGCCGACGCGCCCCGGATCCCCCTGGCCGAGGTGGGCATCGACGCCGAAGGCGACGCAGCCCCCACGCCGGTCCCGACCGTCACCAACGCCACCGGCTGAGGGTTCCGGCCGTGCAGGTGGTGCTGGCCCGCGTCGGCCGGGGGCGGAACTCCTGGGCCGACGCCGCCTGCCGGGACTACCTGCGCCGCCTGCGCAAGCTGCGGGTCGAGGAGCGGCTCGTCAAGCCCGCTCCCTTCCGCGGGGACGAAGCCGCCGTCCGGGCGGAGGAGGGGGCCCGCCTGCTGGCCGGACTCGCCCCCGGAGACCGCCTGGTCGCGCTCGATGAACGGGGCGAGCTGCCGACGAGCGAGGAGTTCGCCGGCTGGATCGACTCCACCCTGCGCGACGGCGGCCGGCGCATGGTCTTCGTCATCGGGGGCCCCTACGGACTCGATCCGTCGGTGCGCCGGGCGGCGTGGAAGGTCCTGGCGGTGGGCCGCTGGGTCACCAACCACGAGGTGGCCCGGATCGTCCTGGCCGAGCAGCTCTACCGGGCCCACACCCTGCTGTGGGGCGGCTCCTACCACCACTGACATCGCGCCCCCGGGCGGATACCAGGGTTCGACGCCCGGGTCCCCGATGCATCCCATGTTGTCAGCGCTGCTCGAAGTGGTCGGTCCCGACGACTGCCCGAGCTGCGGGGGACCGCGCGGCCTGGGCGGGTCGATGGTCTGCAGCCGCTGCCGGCCGCTGCTCCCCGCCCGCCTCCGCCCCTTCGACCCGCCGAATGCGGTCGCCTGGGCCTTCGGCCTCGGTCCCTACGAGGGCCCCCTCGGCGCCATGGTCCGCCGGGCCAAGTACCGCCCCGATGCCGGCGCCTGCCGGGAGCTGGCGACGCGGCTGGCCGCCGCCGCCGAGGGCCGCCTGCCCGACGTCGATGCCGTGGTCTACGTGCCGGTGCCCGCGCGCCGACGCATGCGCCGGGGGTTCGACCAGGCCGAGCTGCTCGCCTCCCAGGTCGCCCGAGCCCTGGGCCGGCCGGTCCTCCCCGCGCTCCGCCGGGTCCGCCCCGGCGAGCAGGCGGGACGGTCCCACCGAGATCGCGCCGCCGGGGCGCGCGGCGCCTGGCGCCTGTGCCGGCCCCCTCCCCCCCGGGTGCTGCTGGTCGACGATGTCGTCACCACCGGCGCGACCGCGACGGCCTGCGCCGACGAGCTGCTCTGCGGCGGGGCTCGCCGGGTCGGGCTGCTCTGCGTGGCCGCCGCGGTCCTCTGATCGGCGCCCCGCCGACCGAAGCTCCTCCCACCGACGGCCCCGGGGCGGTCGTCCCCAGTTGCTGGCCCCCCTTCGGCGGACCTCGATGCGCCCCCCTCCAGCGCGGGGAGACTCCCCTGCCCGGCCCCAGCACCGGGACACCGTCCCAATCTCTTGACGGGGTTGTCC
>RFKJ01000444.1 GCA_003694325.1 Deltaproteobacteria bacterium | reverse complement strand
GTCTCCGGCCGCGGCGTCTCCGGCCGCGGCGTCTCCGGCCGCGGCGTCTCCGGCCTGGGCCGCGGCCTCTCAGGCTTCGGCCGGATCGGACTCCGGGGTCAGCCCCAGGGCTCCCTCGACCAGCGCACGGAGCCGGGCCATGAGCTCGGCGTCGCCGAGGAGGAGCTGGCGGGTCGCCTCCCGGCCCTGCCCGAGGGTCCGGTCGCCCAGGCTGTACCAGGAGCCCGAGCGGCTGACGATGCCGCTGTCCAGGGCGAGGTCCAGCAGGTTGCCCGCCTCGCAGATGCCGGTGCCCCACATGATGTCGAACTCGGCCTGGCGGAAGGGGGGCGCCAGCTTGTTCTTGACTGCCCGCACCCGGGTGCGGCTGCCGATCCGCACGTCCCCCTGCTTGACCTGCCCGATGCGACGGACGTCCAGGCGCAGGCTGGCGTAGAACTTCAGGGCGTTGCCGCCGGTCGTGACCTCGCCGCTGCCGAAGGTGACCCCGATCTTCTGCCGGAGCTGGTTGATGAAGATGACGCACACCTCGTGGCGCTTGGCCGGACCGGTCAGCTTGCGCATCGCCTGGCTCATCATCCGGGCCTGCAGCCCGACGTGCTGGTCCCCGACGTCGCCTTCCAGCTCGGCCCGGGGGACCAGCGCGGCGACGCTGTCCACGATGATGAGATCGACGGCGCCGCTCTCGACGAGGTGCTCGCAGATGTCCAGGGCCTGCTCGCCGTGGTCGGGCTGGGACACCAGCAGGTCGTCGAGGGCGACGCCGAGGTTGCGGGCGTAGGTGGGGTCGAGGGCGTGCTCGGCGTCGATGAACGCCGCGATTCCACCGGCGGCCTGGCAGCTCGCGATGGCGTGCAGGGCGAGGGTGGTCTTGCCGCTGGACTCCGGCCCGTAGATCTCGATGATGCGGCCGCGGGGGTAGCCGCCGCAACCGGTGGCGTGGTCCAGGCCCGGGCACCCGCTGGAGATGGCGGGGACCTGCTGGCGGGCCTGGTCGCCGAGCCGCCAGATGGCGCTGGGGCCGTACTGCTTGTGGATGCGGTCGAGGGCCTTGTCGAGGTCGGCCGCGGCGTGGGGGTCGAGGCTGGTCATGGTGATGTCCTGGGAGAGGAGGGCGTCGAAGACGCCAGGGAAGAGCCGGCGGCGGGGGCACCGCGGGCGGGAGGAGGCCGCGGCGGGACGCCGGGGCCGGTGGACGAGAGGCGGTCGACGGTCAGGTCGATCTCCAGGGGGAGATCCACCGGCGTGGGGCTCGCCGGCCGCGGGGTGGCATCGCGGGCCTCGCCAGGGCGACTGCGAGGCATCCACGAAAATCCGAAGGCCAGTCGGTCGCCCTCCCGGAGCGGCAGCCCCGGCGGGCGCGGCAGGGCGACCGGCGCTCCGTTCGGGGCCTCGGCGAGCATCGCGTCGCCGTCGACCTGGTCGATGGTGATGGGAGGCAGCCCGTCGAGCAGCCGCTGTCGGGCCAGGGCGGTCAACCACCAGCACAGCGCATCACCCGGGTTCATGCCGCCTCCGCGACGCCGGGCAGGCGGTAGCTGGTGGCTTCGAGGATGTGGGGCACGTCCACCCGGGTCGCGCCGGCGAGGTCGGCGATGGTCCGCGCCACCTTCAGCGACCGGGCCCAGCCCCGGGCCGACAACCCCAGGCTGCCGACGCTGTCGTGGAGCACCCGCAGGGCGGCCGGGGTGGGGTCGGCCGCGGCCCGGATGTCGTCACCCTGCAGCTCGGCGTTGCAGGTGGGGCGTCGGCGGCAGCGCGACGCCCCGCTGCGGAACCGCTGGCGCTGGCGCTCGCGGGCGGCCTCCACCCGGGCGCGGACCACCGCCGAGCGCTCCCCGGGCTCGGCGCGGCTGAGCTGGTCGGGGTCCACCGGCTGGACCCAGACCTGGAGATCCACCCGGTCGAGCAGCGGACCGGACAGTCGGCCCTGGTACCGGTCGATGGCGCTGGGGGCGCAGGTGCAGGGCCGCGTCGGGTGGCCGAGAAAGCCGCAGGGGCACGGGTTGGCCGCGGCCACCAGCGAGATGCTGGCCGGCAGCCGCACCGTCCCCGCCGCCCGGGCGATGGTGATCGCCCGGTCCTCGAGCGGGCCTCGCAGCAGCTCCAGGACGTTCCGCGAGAACTCGGGCACCTCGTCGAGGAACAGCACCCCGTGGTGGGCGAGGCTGACCTCGCCGGGGCGGAGGTTGGCCGAGCCGACCATCCCGGCGGCGGAGATCGTGTGGTGCGGGGCGCGGAACGGGCGCCGGGTGACCAGGCCCCGGCCGCCCTTGAGCAGCCCGGCCACCGACCACACCCGGGTGATGTCGATGGCCTCCTCGAGCTGCAGCCGGGGGAGGATCCCGGGCATGCGGGCGGCGAGCATGGTCTTGCCACACCCCGGCGCGCCGACCATCAGCAGGTTGTGGCCGCCGGCCGCGGCGATCTCCAGCGCCCGGCGAGCCCGTTCCTGGCCCCGCACCTCGCACAGGTCGAGGGGGGCGTGGTCATCGTCGACGGCGTGGGCGCGGGGAGCCCGGCGCAGGGGGCGTTCGTCCTCCAGCCAGGCCACGACGTCGCCGAAGCGGTCGGCGCACAGCACCTCGACCCCGTCGACGATCGCCGCCTCGGGGGCGCTCTCGGTGGGCAGGACGATCCGGCGGAACCCGTGTTCGCGGGCCATGAGCGCCATGGGCAGGGCGCCGGCGACCGGGCGCAGCTCCCCCTCCAGCGACAGCTCGCCGTAGAACACCGTGCCGTCCAGGCGCGGGCGCGCAACCTGGTCGGAGGCGGCCAGCACCCCCACGGCGATGGGCAGGTCGAACCCGGTGCCGGACTTGGGCACCGAGGCGGGGGCGAGGTTGCAGACCACCCGCTGCTTGGGGAAGGCCATCCCGATGGCGGCCAGCGCCGAGCGCACCCGGTGGGTGCTCTCCCGCACCGCGGTGCCCGGCAGGCCGACGACCTGGAAGGCGGGGAGCCGTTTCTGGAGGTCGACCTCGACCTCGATGGGGATGCCCTCGACCCCCTCGATGGTGCCGGATGCCACGACTACTGCCACCGGAGACCTCCTGGGTTGTCGCCGTTCGGGGGGGCGTGGTGCAGGCGGCGTGCCAGCCCAAGTGCCCGCGGACCCGACAGGGGGGTGACGGACACCGTCGACGGCTGGACGGCTCGGGTGTCGGGCCCGCGACACCCTGGACCCGTCAAGGACGGCGGGAGCAGGCGGCGGATCGCGCGGCGGGGAGAGCGTCCCCGGGGGCTTGTCGCCGATTTGCCACCCACGAGGGGGGGCGCGGGCGCTACCGTGCGGCCCGCCACCGCCGGTCCGGCGCTCGTCGGGCCGGTGTTTCGCCCCTCCCGCCCCGGGAACCCCG
>RFKJ01000443.1 GCA_003694325.1 Deltaproteobacteria bacterium | reverse complement strand
GGTCAGGGCCTTGCGCTCCTTGCGGAGCTGCTTGCGCGGCGGCGCGCCCGGCGGCGGTGCGGTCGGGCAGTCGCCGATGGAGAAGCGGCCATCGTCGGGCACCCGGTAGGGGCTGTCGACGGCGGTGGGGGGCGGTTGCAGGGTGTTCATCGGCCCCCCAGGGCCTGCAGCTCCTTGCGCGCCTGCTCGGCGTCCTGCGCCCCGCGGACCGCGAAGGCCGTGAGGTGGATCACGTCGAAGACGCTGGCCGAGTGGGGCTGGAGCATGTGGGCCGGGCGGTCCAGGCCAAGCATGATCGGCCCCACCGCCGGCACCTCGCCCACCGTTCGGGCCAGGTTGAACGCGATGTTCGCCGCATCGAGGTTGGGGCAGACCAGGACGTTGGCGGTCCGTCCCCCCAGGCCGCTGCGTTGGATGGACTGCTGGACGCGGATGTCGAGGGCGGCGTCGGCCCGCATCTCGCCGTCGACAAGGTACTCCGGGGCCAGCTCCCGGGCCAGCTCCACGGCCCGCCGGACCAGGTCGGAGCGGGGATGGGGGGTACCCCCGTAGTTGGAGAAGGAGAGGAATGCCACCACCGGCTCGATGCCCATCCGGGCCACCTCGTCGGCGGTGAGCACCGCGATCTCGGCCAGGGTCTCGGCGTCGGGTTCGATGTTCACCGCGGTGTCGGCCAGGAACAGGGCCCGGTCCTTGGCGAACAGGATGCTCATCCCGCAGGCCCGCCGCACCCCCGCCTGCCGGGGAATGATCTGGAGCAGCGGCGACATGGTCCGGCGGGCCCGCTCGGTCACCCCGCAGATCAATCCATCGGCGTCCCCCATCCGGACCATCATCGGGCCGAACCACTCCGGCTGCAGCAGGAGCTTGCGGGTGTTCTCCAGCGAGCGTCGATGCTGGCGCAGCTCGAACAGCTCCTCGGCGTAGGCCTCCCGCTTCGGCCAGGTGGCCGGGTCGGCGATCCGCATCCCGTCCAGGGACAGCCCCAGCTCCTCGGCCCGGCGGCGGATCCGCGTCTCGTCGCCCACCAGGACCGGCCGGGCGATTCCCTCCCGGACCACCGCCGCGGCGGCGTTCAGGATCGTGTCGGTCTCGCCCTCGGGGTAGACGATCTGCTTGGGATTGCGGGCCGCCATCGCCACGACCCGCCGCATGATGTCGCGCTGGGCGCCCATGCGCTCCGACAGCTCGCGGCGGTAGCGGGGGATGTCGATCCGGGTCCGGGCCACCCCGCTTTCCATGGCCGCGGCGGCCACGGCGCTGGCCACCTCGATGAGCACCCGGGAGTCCAGCGGCTTGGGGACGAGGTACTCGCGGCCGAACTCCAGCCGGTCCACCCCGTAGGCCGCCAGCACCTCGCCGGGCACCGGTTCCCGGGCCAGCGCGGCGATCGCCCTGCAGGCGGCCACCTTCATGGCGTCGTTGATCCGGCGCGCCCGCACGTCGAGGGCGCCGCGGAAGATGTAGGGGAAGCCCAGGACGTTGTTGACCTGGTTGGGGTAGTCCGATCGCCCCGTCGCCATGATGACGTCGGGACGGGCCCGGACCGCGTCGGGGTAGTCGATCTCGGGGTCGGGGTTGGCCATCGCCAGCACGATGGGATCCGGGGCCATGGTGCGCAGCATCTCCGGCGTCACCAGCCCCCCGACCGACAGACCGTAGAACACGTCGGCGCCGACCATGGCATCGGCCAGGGTCCGGGCGTCGGTGTCGCGGGCGAGCCGCTCCTTGAACGGGTTCATCCGCTCGGTCCGCCCCTTGTAGATCACGCCCACCGAGTCCACGAGCACGATGTTCTCGGGGCGGACGCCGAGCATCACGGCGAAGTCGGCGCAGGCGACGGCCGCCGCCCCGGCGCCGCTGACCACGATGCGCGCGTCGGCGATGTCCTTGCCCGCCAGGGCCAGCCCGTTGAGCAGGGCGGCACCCGAGATGATGGCGGTGCCGTGCTGGTCGTCGTGGAAGACCGGGATGTCGAGCGCTTCCTGGAGCCGCTGCTCCACCTCGAAGCACCGGGGCGAGGCGATGTCCTCCAGGTTGATGCCGGCGACCGTGGGCTCGAGGGCCTGGACCGTCGCGACGATCTCGTCGACGTCCTGGGTGGCCAGCTCGATGTCGAAGACGTCGATGTCGGCGAAGCGCTTGAACAGGACGGCCTTGCCCTCCATCACCGGCTTGCCGGCCAGCGGGCCGATGTTTCCCAGGCCGAGCACCGCCGAGCCATCGGTGACCACCGCGACCAGGTTCCCCCGGGCGGTGTACTCGAAGACCTTGTCCGGGTCGGCGTGGATCTCCCGACAGGGCTCGGCCACGCCGGGTGAGTAGGCCAGGGACAGGTCGATCTGGGTCAGGCAGGGCTTGGTGGCCGTGACCTCGATCTTTCCCTTGCGACCTCGCGAGTGGTATTCGAGCGCGGCGCTGCGGGTGATGGGCTTCATGGGAGACCTCGCCACGGGCGTGGGTCGGGCTGCTTAGCCGACCCCCTCCCCGGCTGCGACCACCAGCAGCCCCGCCCTCTGGCAGACTGCGTCGGTGCGCCGCCCCCCGTCGATCCCCGCCCGCCATCACCCGGGGTGGGCCACGGCCGCCGCGGTCCTGGTGACCGCGCTGACGATGGCCCCCGTGCCGCTCCACCCGGTGTCACGCCTGCTGGGCCTGCCCGAGGTCGAGGCCATCGAGCACCTGTGGACCCTCTGGCTCGGCGCCCGGGCCGGGCCGGTGGCCATCGACACGCCGCTCGCCAGCTACCCCTTCGGCTACCAGTGGGTGCTCGCCGACCCCCTGAACCTGCTGGGGTACCTGCCCGGCGCGCTGGTGTCGCCGGTGCTCGGCTTCCACCTCGTCCACGCGATCAACCTCGTCATGGCCGCCATGACCGCGGTGGTGGCCGCGCGCGTCCTGCTGCCCGGTCGGCAGCCGCCCTCCTGGGCGATCGCCGCGCTGGTGCCGGCCGCGGTGCCCTTTGCCGGGAACCTGCTGACCGGCATGACCGAGGCCCAGACCCTGTGGCTGGCGGTGCTGGGACCGGTCCTGCTGCTGGTCGGAGTCCGGCGAGGAGGAGCCTGGCTGGTCCCGGCGATGGCGACCTGTGGCGCCACGGCCTGGGGAGGACCCTACACCGCCCTCTATGCCGCCCTGCTCACCCCGGTCCTCGTGGGCGGCCCCCTGCTCCGCGCCACCCGGAGCATGGGCCGGGCCGCCGTGCTGCGCCGACTGGCGGCGATCTCGGCGGGGACGGCCGCCCTCGCCGGCCCGGTCCTCTGGACCGTGGCGACCCGCCGCCCCCCGGGCCTGCCCGGCACCCGGTCGATGACCTGGACCGTGCTCTCCGACCCCTGGATGATGCACAACCGGTACCTCGGCGCCGACCTGCTCGGGCTGGTCGCTCCCATCGTGCCCCGGGGGAGCGTCCTGGTCCACGCCACCTACCTCGGGGCCGGGGTGCTGCTCCTGGCGCTGGCCGGCGCCCGCCGCAGCCGGGCGATGGCGACCTGTGGCGCCACGGCCTGGGGAGGGCCCTACACCGCCCTCTATGCCGCC
>RFKJ01000442.1 GCA_003694325.1 Deltaproteobacteria bacterium | reverse complement strand
TCCCTGGCCGCCCTCATCGTGGCCTATGCCCTGCGCTACGACCTGTGGCAGCACCTGCCGGAGGTCCCCGCCCGGCCCACCCTGGGGCTGCGCTACCGGGCTCCGCTGGTGCCGCTGCTGTCCCTGGGCGGAGCGATCGCGATGGCTCGCGGGGTGGCCGCGCCGCGGTGGCGGACCCTCGCCCTGGCCGCCGCGATGGCCCTGGTCGGGTTCGGCGGGTGGCGCCGGGTGGCGCTGTGGAAGGAGGTGCGCGGCGCCGTGCTCGGCCTCCACGTCTACGCCCACGACGGCTGGCGGGACCGGAGCGTGCCCACCGGCGAACCACCCCAGCGCAACGCCCGGGAGCAGGGCCGTCCCGCGGACATCCGGGCTGCCCTGGACTTTCTTCAGGGGCACGAGGACACCTGGCCCGAGTGTCGCCTCGATCACATCTTCGAGACCGGGCGGCGGCTGGGGATCGCCGCGCGCCGACGCGGCCTGGCCGGGGTCGCGCCGTTCGTCGCTCGCCTCGAGGCCGACATCGCCGACGACGGGAGGCGGGACTCCGCCGGGGTCGACGCGGCCCGCTGGTTCCTGGCCTGGGGCATGGCCTGGGAGCTGGTCGCCAAGGACGGGACGGGCCTGCGCCGGGCCGAGGAGCTGCGGGCCGGGCTCGGCGACTCCCCGCTGGCGGCGGCGCTCGGGGCTGCCGCGGGGCGGCGCCTCGCCGAGGACCTGCCCCCCGGCGCCGAGTCGTCGCTGTCCCTGTCGCCCCCGGTCCTCGACGGGCTGTGCGAGGAGCGGGGAGCCACCCGAGCCGCGGTCCGCAGCCGGCTGGGCAGCCACACCCCGGACCCGGTGGTCGACCCGGCGGTGGACGAGGCGGCGGGAACCTGCCTGGAGGTCGCCTCCTACTGGTGGGGCGTGGGCCGGGGCTGGGCGCGCCACGTCGGCTGTCGCCCCCGCGCCCGGGCGCTGCTGGCCCGCGAAGCCGGCGTCTTCGGATCAGCCGCCGCCGCCGGCCTGGCCTTCGGGTGCCGGGTGGATCGGGGCCTGGTGCTTCCCCTGCCGCCGCCTCCCGGCGGCTCCGGTTAGGCCCGGCGCTTCGCCTGCAGGCCCGTCATGTCCGATCTGCCCGTTCGACCCGAACCCCGACAGCTCGCGGTGCTCACCCCGCTGGAGCGGGCGAGCTTCCGCCTGGCCGACTTCCTGGCTCGTCGCCTCCCCTGGATGGCCGAGCTGTGGAACGCCACCGCCATGCGGGTGCTGACCGACCTCGCTGCCAGTCGGCGGCTGCGCGTCGCCGGGCTGCACCACCTGGCGCGGTGGGGCCCGGAAGACCGGCTGATCCTGGTGGCCAACCATCGCAGCTTCTTCGACTTCTTCCAGGTCATGAACGTCGTCATCCGCCACAGCCCCCTGTGGCGGCGGGTCTTCTTCCCGGTCCGCGGCAACTTCTTCTACGACCACCCCCTCGGCCCCGTGGTCAACCTGGCGATGAGCGGGATGCGCATGTTCCCGCCGATCATCCGGCGCCGGCAGGCCCACGCCTTCAACGAGTACGCGCTGGACCGCTGCGTCGCCGAGCTGGCCCGTCCCGGGACCGTCCTGGGGATCCACCCGGAGGGGACGCGCAACAAGGGGCCCGATCCCTACAAGCTGCTCCGGGCCACCCGGGGGGTGGGCCGGATCGCCCTGCAGGCCCGAGGCGTCCAGGTGGTGCCGGTCTTCGTGCTGGGGGCCACCAACAACATCGCCGAGGAGTTCATCCGCAACTTCCGCCACCCGGAACGCCACCCCCTCTACGTGGTGTTCGGGCCGCCGGTCAACCTCGACGACCTCCGGGGGCGGGGCGACGACCCCGCCGCGTGGAAGGAGGCGGCCCGCCGCTGCATGGACGCCATCGAGGCCCTGGGCCAGCTCCAGCAGGAGCTGGTCGAGGAGGGGTGGCCACCGGGGCGATGAATCGCCAACCTTGATGTGAATTCGAAGGTCGATCTTGACATCGCGTGCGCCGGCTGCGAGAGTCACCGGACCCCTTCCTCGCTCGCGTTTCTCGAGGCCGTCGTGATCCAGCCCCCGCTCGGCAAGCCCTGGCTGCTCTACGTCCTGCTTGGCAGCTCCCTCGCCCTCAACGTCGTCATGCTGCTCGACCGCCACCACGGGGCGGACGACCCGGTGGTGGACGACTCGGCGGTCGATGGCTCTGTGGCGGAAGCCTCGGCGGCGCAAGCCTCTGCGGCGGGAGACTCGGCGGCGCAAGCCTCTGCGGCGCAAGCCTCTGCGGCGGCGACGCCGGTGGCCGCTGACCTCGACGCCGCGGCCCCCGCGGTGCTGGCGGGCTCGGGCTGGCGGGTCACCACCGCGGACGTCGAGCACAGCCTGGCGCGGACCTTCCAACAGGCGGCCGGCGAAGATGGCGACGCGCTGGCGGCGGCCTATGCCCGGCAGTTCGTGTGGGACCTGGACCTGCGCCGCGACCTGCAGAGGGGGGACCGGGTCGAGGTGCTGTGGCGGCCGGATCCCACCGAGGTGATCGTGGTGGCCGCGGCCCGGCTCCGGTCGGGCAGGCTCGGCCGGACGCTGGAGGCATGGCGCTGGCAGCGCCCCGGCGATTCCTTTCCGAGCTACTGGGATGCAGACGGCGTCGAGGTCCCCTACCGGTTGGTGGACGGCCCGCTGGACGACTACGAGCAGGTCACCGCCCTGCTGAAGGATCGCCCCACGCACAAGGGGATGGACTTCAAGACGCCGGTCGGGACCCCGGTCCGCTCCCCCAAGGCGGCCACCGTGACCCGGGTCGACTGGAACTGGCGGTACAACGGCCACTGCATCGAGCTGCGGTACGACGATGGCGTCATCGCCAAGCTGCTGCACCTCTCGGAGAACCGGGTGCAGGCCGGCCAGCGGGTGGCCGCGGGCCAGGTCATCGCGCTGTCGGGCAACACCGGTCGCTCCACGGCCCCGCACCTGCACTACGAGCTGCACCGCGGAGACCGGGTCCTCGACCCGCTGGAGTACCACGAGGTGCAGCGGCGTCGGCTCTCCGCCGACGAGCTGGCCCGGTTCCGCGCCGACCAGGCCCGCCTCGCGGCGACCCTCGACCGGGCGCTGGCCTCACTCTGAGATCGGCCCGGCGGCCCGGACCCGGTACAGGACCGCCCGGTCGTCGTCGAGGGCGGCGATCCGCTCGACCCGCACCCCGGCGGTCTCCGCCGCCTTCCGCAGGCGGCTGGCGGTGGGGCGCAGGTTGTAGCCCATGGGTTGGCTGGCCTCGACGACCAGGAAGTCGGTGTCCGGGCGCCCGGCGATGAACCGGAGCAGCTCGGGCAGCACGCGGGGACCGCGCCGCGCGGTGAGCGGCCAGGCGTGGATCACCTCGATGTGGGGCCGGAGCTGCTCCAGCACCCCGCAGGTCTCGTAGTCGCTGACCACCAGGTGGGTGGTGCCGGCGGCGTCCAGCATGGCGGCCACGGACTCCTGCCCCGTGCGGGAGAACATCGGGCTGGGGATCCGCTCGACGATCGCGTCGGTCCGGGCCAGGGAGACCAGGCCGGCGATGAGCAGGGGAGCGGCGAGCAGCAAGGCCGTGCGGGCGCGGGCGAGGCTGCGGGGGGGGGTGGCGATGCCGGCCAGCCGGTCGAGGGACAGCCCGGCGATGCGCCAGGGCGAGGGGCCGGGAAGCCCGTCCACCCCGTAGGCCGGGCCGAAGAAGGCCAGCGGCTCGGAC
>RFKJ01000441.1 GCA_003694325.1 Deltaproteobacteria bacterium | reverse complement strand
GCCCTCGACGGCTCGACCGGCGAGGTCGTGATCGACCCCGACCCGGCCACCCGCGCCGACTTCGAGGCCCGCCGCGACGCCCATCTCGCCGCCCGCGAGGCCGCCCGGGCGTTTCGGGGGAAGCGGGTCGGCGTCGGCGACCGGGAGGTGGCGGTCGCCGCCAACGTCGGGGGCACCGCCGACCTCGAGCGTGCCGTCGACGTGGCCGCCGACGGGATCGGTCTGTTCCGCACCGAGTTCCTGTTCCTCGACCGTGACGAGGCGCCGACCGAGGAGGAGCAGGCCGACATCTACCGACGGGCCGCCGCCGCTTTCGACCAGCCGGTCGTGATCCGCACCTTCGACATCGGCGGCGACAAACCCGCCCCCTACCTGACCGCCCCCACCGACGAGGAGAACCCCTTCCTCGGGGTGCGGGGTGCCCGCCTGTACCCGCGTGAGCGCGATCTGTTCGCGGACCAGGTCCGGGCGATCGTGCGGGCCACCGAGACGGGCGACCCCTGGCTGATGCTGCCCATGGTGTCGACCCTCGACGAGATCCGGGAACTCATGGCGGTCGTCGACGAGATCGCGGCCGACCTCATCGCCCGCGAGCCGGGCCTCCGGCGGCCCCCGGTGGGGGTGATGGTCGAGGTCCCCTCCATCGCCCTGGTCGCCGACGCCGTCGCCGAGCACGTCGACTTCTTCTCGATCGGGACCAACGACCTCACCCAGTACACCTTCGCCGCCGACCGCACCAACGGCGCCCTCGACCACCTCCAGGATCCCCTGCACCCGGCCGTGCTCGCCCTGTGCACCTTCACCCGGGCAGCGGCGCGGCGGCGGGGCGTGTCGGTGTCGGTGTGCGGGCTGGCCGCGGCCGACCCGGCGGGCGCGGCGCTGTTCGCCGGGATGGGGATCGACAAGCTCTCGGTCGCTGCCGCCTCGGTCAACCCCATCAAGGCCACCCTGAGCGGCCTCGATCCCGACCGGCTCGGCGAGCTGGTGGAACGGTGCCTCGCCGCGTCGAGCGCCGCTGAGGTACGCGCACTCGTCGGCGAGGTCCTGGAGTCGGTGTGACCACCCTCGACAGCCGGGTGATCCGCATCACCCGGTGGCTGCTCGAACACGACGGTCCGCGCAGCACCGCCCAGCTCGCCGCCGACCTCGGCTTGAGCGAGCGGGTGGTCCGCTACCGGCTCCCCGTCGTCGAGCGGTACCTGCGCGGTTGGGGCGCGGAGCTGACCCGGCGACGCGGTTCGGGTCTGCTGGTCGAGGCCGACGCCGATCTCCGGCGCCGCATCCTCGACGATCTCACCTCGCGGTCGGAGGCGCCCCGGGTGTACACCCCCGCCGAGCGAGCACGCCTCGTCCTCGCGGCCCTGCTGTGGGCGGCGCCCGCCATCACCTCCCTCGAGGACATCCACCGCGAGCTCGAGGTGTCGAAGGCATCGGCGCGACGCGATCTGCACGCGGCCGAGCCCTGGCTCGAGCGCAACGGGCTCGCTCTCGTGCGGCGCCCGGGTCGGGGTCTGGCCGTCGTCGGTACCGAGCGCCAGATCCGGCGGGCGACGGTGCAGCTCGTGCTCGAGACCCTGCCCGAGGAGACCCTGCTGGCTCTGTTTCGCCGGCGGGCCGACCGTGAGCGCCTCCTGGCGCGCCTGCCCGTGGGCCTCCGTGAGCGCCTCCTGGCCCTGGCCATCGACCAGGTCGCCGAGGCGGTGGCGGAGAGCCCCCTCAGCGGGCGCCTGCGGACGGGACGGGGCGAGGCGGTCTTCGCCCTGTACCTGGCCGTCACCGTCGACCGTCTCCGCGCCGGTCACCGGGTCGAGCAGGAGACGGGGCTGCAACGCTCGGTCATGCACCACCCCGTCAGCGAACTCGTCGACGGTGTGGCCCGCGAGCTGGTCCGCGTCGCCGAGGTGGCCGTCGACGACGTGGAGGTGGCGGCCATCACCGAGTTCCTCCTGGGGCTCGACGCCCTCGAGATCGTGGGTGACGCGCCCACCGGCCTGGCGTCCTCGGTGATCGACCGGGTGCTGTCGGGTGCGGCCGAGCGCCTGCACCCCGCCCTGGCCGACGACGCCGAGCTCCGGCGCAGCCTGGGCGCACACCTCGAACGCCTCGCCGTGCGCCTGCGCCACGGTCTGCCGGCCCACAATCCCCTGCTCGCCGAGGTCCGCGAGCGCTACCCCGACGTCTTCGCCGCCGCCCGCGCCCTCGCCGACGGGATCGGTGACGCCTTCGCGGGCGAGATCGGTGACGACGAGGTCGGGTTTCTCACCATGTACCTGTCGGGAGCGCTCGAGCGGGCCCGCCTGCGGCCCCGACGTCGGGCCCTGGTGGTGTGCCCGAGCGGGATGGCGACGGCCTGGGTCCTCGTGTCGCGGGTGCAAGCGGAGTTCCCCGAGCTGGAGCTGGCCCAGGTCCTGTCCGAGCAGGGCTACGACCGGCTCGATCACAGCGATTTCGACCTGGTCATCTCGACGGTGCCGGTGCCGGAACGGGGCGCGCCTGTGGTGGTCGTCGGTCCCCTGCTGCCCGCCTCCGACGTCGAGCGGGTCTCGCGCCTGCTGTGATCGCCGTGCCGACGCTGCCGCCGGACGATCCGACCGCCGTGTCGCGCGCTCGCGTTTTGTCGTTTCCACCACCGCCGATCTGGTAGTGGCGGAGGTCACAACGACCCGGGATGCTGTCACCGCATTCGTCTAGTTGGGGGAGGACCCGCACATGATCCAACGCATCCAACGCGTCGGCGGTTTTCTGTCGAGCATGGTGATACCGAACATCGGCGCCTTCATCGCCTGGGGTCTGATCACCGCCCTGTTCATTTCCGTGGGCTGGCTCTCCAAGACCGGCCTCGACTGGGACTGGGCCACGATCACCAGCGACACGGTCGGGCCGATGATCAAGTACCTGCTACCCCTGCTGGTGGGCTACACGGGCGGCAAGCTCGTGTACGGCCACCGTGGCGGCGTGCTGGCCGCCGTGGCCGTCATGGGTGTGATCGGCGGTGCCAGCTTCGAGCTGGCCTCCGGCGTGACCGGCGACCCGCCCCAGTTCCTGGGCGCCATGCTCATCGGCCCCCTCGCCGGCTACGTGATGAAGAAGATCGACGAGTACCTCGAGCCCCGCACCCCGGCGGGCTTCGAGATGCTCTTCAACAACTTCTCCCAGGGCATCGCCGGCCTGGGTCTGGCCATGCTGGGCTACGTCGTGATCGGTCCGGTCATGTCGAGCCTGGCCGAGGCCTTCGGCAACATCGTCGAGGGCATCACCGACGCCGGTCTGCTGCCCCTCGCCGACGTTCCGATCGAGGTGGGCAAGGTGCTGTTCTTGAACAACGCCATCAACCACGGCGTGCTCACCCCGCTCGGCACCACCGACGTGGCCGAGACCGGTCGCTCGGTGTACTACATGCTCGAGTCGAACCCCGGTCCCGGTCTCGGTCTGCTGCTGGCCTACTGGTGGGCCGGCAAGGGTCTGGCGAAGCTGTCGGCTCCCGGCTCGATCATCATCCACTTCTTCGGGGGCATCCACGAGGTGTACTTCCCCTACGTGCTGATGAACCCCGTGATGATCGCCGCCATGTGGGCCGGTGGTATCACCGCCGACATCGTGTTCGTGGCCACCGACGCCGGCCTCACCGGTCCGCCGTCGCCGGGCAGCATCTTCGCCTACTTCACGTTCACGCCGTCGAACGCCCTGGCCGCCTTCGGCGTCTACGCCGGTATGGCCGCCGGAGCGGCAGCCGCCTTCTTCGTCGGGTCGATCCTGTTGCGTCTGTTCCCGGTGAAGGAGATCGACGACCACATCGAGGACAGCTCCCTCGAGGACGCCATGAAGGGCGTCCCCGGGGTGGGCTGATCCGAACGGATCCGGAGATCCCCCGGGCTCCCCGTCCCCGGGTCGGCACTGCCGGCCCGGGGACGGCTCCGGGGGGAGACGAACGGACCGGCCCGGCGCCGGTCGCCGCGAGTACCAGGGACGCACAACGATGACCGATCGCATCACCAAACAACCCTCGGAGATCAAGCTCATCGTCTTCGCCTGTGAGGCGGGCATGGGGTCGAGCCTCATGGGCGCCAACCAGCTCAAGAAGATGGTGAAGAAGGCCAAGCTCGACATCGAGGTCGTCCACCGCCCCGTGGGGCAGCTGACCGACGAGGCCGACGTCGTCGTCGTGCACAAGGGGCTCGCCGCCCAGGCGAAGTCCCGGGTGCCCGGCGCCGTCATCGTGCCGTTCACGATGTTCATGAACGACCCGGCGGTGAAGAGCCTCGTGAAGCGGCTCACCGACGGCGAGCCCGTCCAGTCCGCGCTGTGAGCGGTCCCGCCGGCCTCCACGCCGTTCTCGACCGCGACGACGTCGTCCTCGGCTGTCGTGCTTCGTCGATGCACGAGGCGATCGAGTTCGTCGGACGACGCCTCGTCGAGCGGGGCTCGGTGGACGACGAGTACGTCGAGGCGATGAAGAAGCGCGAAGAGGTCGTCTCGACCTATCTCGGCAACGGGGTGGCCCTGCCCCACGGTGTGCTCGAGAGCAAGCAGGCCGTGCGGCGCACGGCGATCGTGGTGGCCCAGTACCCCGAGGGCGTGGAGTGGGGCGAGGGGACCGCCCACCTCGTGGTGGGCCTGGCCGCCAACGGCGACGAACACGTGACGGTGCTGTCCCAGTTGGCCGAGGTGCTCCAGGACACCGAGCTGTGCGAACGGCTGTGGCGGACCGACGACGCCGATTTCGTCTATGCCCAGCTCACGCGGGAAGGTTCCGACGACGACGAGGACCAGGAGGACGTGTGACCATCGTCGAACGCGAGATCGTCATCACCAATTCCCAGGGTCTGCACGCCCGACCCGCGGCGGTGCTCGTCGAGGCCCTCAAGTCCTATGAGGCACGGGTGCACATCGAGGTGGGCTCCAAGCGCGCCGACGCCCGCAGCATCAGGAGCGTGCTCGCCCTCGGTGGCTCGACCGGTGACGTGGCCCGGGTGACGGCCGAAGGCGACGACGCTTCCGAGGTGGTCGCCCGTATCGAGGCGATCCT
>RFKJ01000440.1 GCA_003694325.1 Deltaproteobacteria bacterium | reverse complement strand
TTCCTTGACCAGGTGGACCTCGACGCCCAGCTCGTCGATGGTGACCCAGTCCTTGAGGTTGCGGTAGAGCCGATCAGTCTTCTCGACGAGGATGGTGGGGCGGTTGGCGGTGCGCTTGCGGATGAAGGCGACCATCTTGTTGAAGCTGGTCCGGCCGGTGCGCTTGGCCGTCTCCACGTCCACGAACTCCTCGACGATCTCGAAGCCATTCGTGGCTGCGTAGTCGCGCAGGAGCGTCTGCTGCGCGGGGATCGAGAAGCCCTCGCGTTCCTGGTCTCGGGAGGAGACGCGGGCGTAGAGCACCGCCGGCCTGCGCGAGGACGGCTGGGGTGCACGGGTCTGGGAACGGCGGCGAGCCGGGCGCTTGCGGGTGGAGCGACGAGAGGCCATCAGCAGGGTCTCCAGGGATGAGGTCCAGAGCCCCAATACGACATAATCCCCAGCGGTTGGCCAGGGCCGGTTCGCGGTCGCGGCGACCACAAGCAGGGGTTACTGGACATGCATTCAGTATCCTACCGGGAGCCCGCCAGCCGCCGTCGATTCCTCCCCCTCCTTCCGCCCGATGTCCCACCCCCACCTGACCGGTACTCCCTCTCGCGACTTCTGGCTGGGCGAGCTCCGGCTCGCCGAGTACGACCGGCTGTTGGGGTTGCTGGGCGACCCCGCCAGGCTTCGAGCCGAGGTGGAGTCGGCCTATGCGTCGCCGGGCGCGCGCAGGGTGCTGGAGCAGGCCCACGAGGAGCACGGGGAGGGGCCGGCGCTGGACCTCAACCTCCTGCTGGTGTCCGTGTTCCTGCGGCTCAAGAAGTCCTCCGCCGTCGGCGACGTGGCCTGGGCCGGGCTTCCGAGAGCGGTGGTCGTGGAGCACATCTCGCCCGGCGGACGGGTCCAGCGGCTGCCGCTGGCCGCACTGCTCTACATTGAGGACCCCTTCAACCTGCTGGCGATCCTGGTCTGCCACCACTGGCACTCCCGACGCCGCTGCGCGCTGGAGCGGGAGGGTCCCCGCCGAAGGCTGCCGTCGCCGATGGAGTCCGTTGACTGGCCGGGGCTCGGGGAGAGCGCCGTCGCGGACCTCAAGCGCAGAAAGCTCGGTGTCAACAAGGGCTTCGTCTTCCGCCTGGCCCTGTTCCGGAAGGACCGGTCCGAGGCCCTGCTCGCGTTCAGCGAGCCGGCGCGGCTGTCGACGGTCCGCGACCTCCACGGCGTCGTGCGCGCGGGCACGCACGACCACTGGACCCTGCTCCGCTTCCACCAGGAGGCTGCACGGGTCGACGTGACCTCGGCGGACCTCGACGCCGGGCGCATCCTCGCCGAATCGGTGGCCACGCGCCTCTGGGGCAAGCCGATCACCTACCGCCCAGCCCGGAAGCCGCTCACGGGCGACACCCTGGACGAGCTGCTCCGGCTCCTGCGGAACCCTGACAACGACGTGTGGCGCCTCCTGGAGCTGGACGCCGTGCTGCCGGGGCTCCCCGATTGCCCGCTGGTGACCCTCGGCAACAGCGGTCAGACCCGCATCGAGCCGGCGGTACAGGAGATCCGTCGGCACATGGCGTTCGCCGACCACTGGCAGACCGTCCACCGGGTCAAGATCGGGTTCAATGAGAGCTACCGGATCACGGTCCACTTCCCGAGGCCCGAGGACGAGCTCGTTCTCACCTACTCGGACCTCGACCGCGACAAGGACATCACCGAGGAGTTCGAGGCGCTGTTCGCCGACGAGCTGGGCGTCGAGATCCACCCGAAGTCGGGGCGGTCACCGTCGAGGAAGCGCACGGAGCCGCCGAAGCCTCGGCGCTTCGGGGTCGCCACCTGGGCCGCGCTGCTGCGCCCCGTCCAGGACGACCCGGCGTCCTGGGAAGTGGACGCCGTCCGTGCGCTCGCAGAGGAAGGACTCGTCGAGATGTCCGAGCACGCCGTGTTCCGCTGCGGCGACCCGAACCTGAACAGGCGACACCTCCGGGCAGACACCCTCGACTGCCACGGCGTGATCGAGATGCCCTACGGAGAGGCGGACCCCGCCGATCCCTACCGCCAGGAGGACGACGCGCAGTTCACCTGTGGCGTGTGCGAGCACGTCTGGTACCCAGGGCGCTACCGCCTGCCCACGACGCACCGGGTCCGCGTCCGACCCCGGCCGCTGGCGGTCTGGCGGTACCTGCTCGACGAGTTGGCCAGGAAGGGCGCAGAGTTCCAAGAGGAGGCTCCGGGCGTGGCCTTCGGGCTCTACCGGGGGCGCGTAGCCTACCTCGTGCTCCTGGGCACCGCCGAGGACGAGCAGAAGCTCGACCCAGCCTGGTCGGCGGCACACCCTTGCTGCTGGGTGGCTCTGGGTGACGCGCAGCCGCGCTATGCAGACCGCTGCGTCACGCTCGCCGCCGTGCTCGCCGACGGGGTGAAGGTCGTGACCCAAGCCCTCACGGTCGACGGGTCCATCGCGGGGGCGGCGTACCCGGTTCCGGCCGTGGCGGCGACCCCCAGCGTGGTCGCCGAGCCGGAACGCCCGGCTCGCAGGTACATCACGCGAGACGACAAGGGCATCTGGCTCGACGGCAACAAGCTCGCCAGAAGCACTGCCGAGGGGGTTGGGATGGCGCTGGCGCTGCTCCACCACGCAGCGCAGCTCGACGATGGCGTTCGGCAGCGGCGGACGGGGCGACGCCTTGCCGAGCTGACGGGGACATCGGAGATCGGCGAGGTTCTCGTCACCTCGTGGATGAGCCGGCTGCGGGCAGCCATCAGGAAGAAGGTCTCCGATGAACCGGGCCTCGCTGACCAGGTCGTCGACCATGATCGCGACCGGGGGTACCGGCTGGGAGCGGGGTTCACCTGCTCGGGCTTCGACCTGACAGAACAAGTGCGGAACTGTCAGGTTCGGATCGCCGAGCGTAGGTCAAAGGCTGATTCTCGGTAGCTGACAGACACCACACCTGTCAGGTCGAGGCGACGACCTGCGATACCGGCGACGTTCGCGGCGGGCGAGATTCTGCCCATGCCGAGCCGGTCTCCCATCGCCGCTGACAACACGCTGGTCGACCGGACGATCGACACCTTCCAGCCCCACTACTCGGAGCCCCTGACCCGGTCCGAGGCCGTCGAGATCATCGACAACTTCACGACCTTCGTGCGGTTGCTCGCCCAGGCGGACCTCAATGACCGGCCCTGGCCACGTGGCGAGGATCGCCGCGCGGATCCCGGTCGGCTCCGAGACACCCAACCCGCCGAGCCCGGAGACCCGCGATGACCAGCATCCACGCCCTCACGCTCCCCTTCGAGGGCGAGCCCCTCACCACCCTGACCTGGAAGGGCCGGCCCGCCTGGATCGGCCGGGAGATCGGACGCCGTCTCGAGTACGCGGACCGTGGGAAGCGGCTCGTCTCCCGGATCCGCAAGGAGTGGGCCGACGAGTTCATCGAGGGCATCGACTACGTCGTGCTCGCCGGCGAGGACCTGGCCGCGCTCAAGGCCATGCTGGGACATGGTACCCACGGGGTACCCGGTCGCACCGCCCGACTGATGCTGCTGCTGGAGCCGGGGCTGCACCTGGTCCTCACCAAGACCGACAAGCCCATCGGCAAGGACCTGCGGCGCTTCCTGGTGGGCGAGGTGCTCCCCCAGCTCGTCCGCACCGGCAGCTACGCCCCCGAGCGTACCGTCACCGAGGCGGGCGTGGTCGTCGTGGCGATGACGCCCCTCGGCCCCTCCCTCGCCGAGCAGCGCGAGGCCCGCCTCGCCCGCCAGGCCGCGACCCGCGAGCGCTGGGTGGACCTGTCCGACCGCAAGCTCAAGGTCCGGGCCCTGCACCGGGCCATCGACCGGACCCCGGCGCTGCCGGGCGACGTGGTCGCCGCCCTCGAGGTC
>RFKJ01000439.1 GCA_003694325.1 Deltaproteobacteria bacterium | reverse complement strand
GGCTGCAGGTCGACATCTGGCGGGACGGCCGTCACTGGCGGCAGCGGTTCGCCCGCGGGGCGGTCGCCTCCGAGCTGGTCGACCTCGGGCCCACCGACCGACGGGGCACCCGGGTCCACTTCCTGCCGGACGCCAGCATCTTCGACCGCGACGCCCGTCTGGCCTTCGAGGGGCTGTCGCGGCGGACGCGGGAGCTGTCCTACCTGCTGCCCGGCGTCGAGCTGGTGGTGCGGGATGAACGCGAGGGTCACCACCGGGTCCACCGGCACGAGGGGGGGCTGGCCAGCTTCGTCGCGAGCCTCAACGACACCCGGGTACCCATCCACCCGCAGCCCATCGTCATCGACGGCGAGCACCGGGGCGTGCGCGTCCAGGCCGCGCTGCAGTGGACCAGCCTCTACGCCGAGGACACCCGCAGCTTCGCGAACACGATCGCGACGCCGGACGGAGGCACCCACGTCGCGGGCCTGCGGTCCGGCATCGCGGCGGTGGTGAAGCGGCTGGATCGGGAGGTGCCCCGCCGGCCGGGCAGCAAGGAGCTGAAGCTGCGGGCTTCGGACACCCGCGAGGGGTTGACCGGCGTGCTGTCGGTGATGCTCCAGGACCCGCGGTTCATGGGGCAGACCAAGACCCGCCTGGCCGACGCAATGGCCGAGGAGGCGGTGCGGGTGGTGGTCGAGCAGCAGCTCGAGGCGGCGCTGCGCGAGGACTCCGGAATCGCCCGGGTCATCGTGGAGAAGGCCCGATCCGCCGCCCTGGCCCGGGCCTCGGCGCGCCGGGCGCGGGAGCGGATCCAGCACAGCCACCGGCACCAGGACATCGACGAGGAGGCCTACAAGACCCAGTTCGGGATCCGGTCGAAGAACTGGCACCAGTCGGCGGAGTGGATCGCCAACGATGGCCTGCTCGCCGCGCACGCCGCCATGTGCAAGGTCCCCCCGACGGCGCACCTCCTCGACGTCTGCTGCGGCAGCGGCGTGGTGGGACACGCCTTCAAGGACCGGGTCGCCAGCACGACGGGGCTGGACATCACCCCCGAGATGGTGGGGCTGTCCCGGGAACGCCTCGACAAGGTCGTCCAGGGCACGGTCTTCGACCTGCCCTTCGCTGACGACAGCTACGACATCGTGGTCAACCGGGAGGTCATGCACCTCTTTCCGCGGCCCCAGGACATGCTGCGCGAGGTGTACCGGGTGCTCAAGCCCGGGGGCCAGTTCATCTTCGGCCAGATCGTCCCGTTCGCCGCGGAGGACGCGGCCTGGATGTACCGGATATTCATCAAGAAGCAGCCGCTGCTCCACCACATGTTCATGGCGGAGGACCTGGTGGAGCTGCTGCGCAGCATCGGGTTCGACGGGATCGAGACCGCCGAGCACCTGCTGTGGGAGTCCATCGACGTCTGGATCGACACCTGGGAGACCACCCGGCTGCATCGCCACGAGATCCGCGAGCTGTACTACAACGCGCCGGCCGAGGTGCGGGCGGTCCACCCCTTCGAGATCACGCCGGATGGCCACATCCGGGACCTGTGGCGGTGGGTGATCTTCTCCTGCTGGAAGCCGCCCGTCCCCGACGGAGTCCTGCCGCCGGCCACGACCACGGGAGAATCGAATGCCGATGGATGACAGCGGCGTCATCGAGCACTTCACCGCTCGCGCCGGGAAGTACGACGCCTCCAGCCGGTGGTGCACCGACGACGACCTGCTCGACCGGATGCGCCGGCTGGTCTCGCCCTCGCCCGACGACGAGCTGCTCGACGTCGCCTGCGGCACCGGCCTGGTCAGCGCCCGGTTCAAGGGGCGGGTCGCCCGGGTCGTGGGCGTGGACCCCACCCCGGCCATGTACGAGCAGGCGGCTCCCCGGGTCGACGAGTTCGTCGAGGGGCGCGGAGAAGCGCTGCCCTTTGCCGACAACAGCTTCGACATCGTGGTCTGCCGGCAGGGGATCCAGTTCATGGACGCCCGCGCCGCCGTCGGCGAGATGGTGCGGGTCTGCCGCCCCGGGGGACGGATCCTGCTGGTCGACCTGTGCGCCTACGGCCCCGAGGACCGCGACGAGTACTTTGAGGTGTTGCGGCTGCGGAACCCGGCGCGGCGCAACTTCTTCGTCCAGGGGGACGTGGGGGCGCTGCTGCTGCAGGCGGGCTGTACCTGGGTGGAGGTCCACAAGTACGTCTCGGTCGAGGATGTCGATGCCTGGTCGGACAACGACGCCATCTCCGAGGACCGCCGCGAGGGGATCCGGGCGGTGTACCGGCAGGCCAGCGACGCCTTCCGGCGGCTGCACGCGGTGGCTTCCGACGATGAAGGCCGCTTCTTCGACCACATGCTGTTCGGCCTGTCCCTGGGGCACGTGTAGGCCGTGGCCGCGGGCGGGCCGATCTTCATCATCGGGACCGAGCGCTCGGGCAGCAACCTGCTGCGGGTGATCCTGTCGGCCCACAGTCGCATCGACGTGCCCCACCCGTTGCACGTGATGAAGTACTTCGCGCCGCTGGAGCCGCGGTACGGCGACCTGTCGAGGCGCGAGAACCTCGACCGACTGGCGGGGGACGTGCTGCGGCTGGCCCGGGTCCACATCCACCCCTGGCAGGTGCCGCTCGACCGCGCCCGGCTGGTCGACGAAGCCGATCCCCGGGACCTGCTGGGGCTGCTGTTCGGCCTCCACCAGCAGCACCTGGAGGCGACGGGCAAGGCCCGGTGGGGCAACAAGAGCACCTTCATGCTCGACCACGTCGACCGGGTGCTCCGGCACCGGCCCGACGCCCGCTTCGTGTGGCTGGTGCGGGACCCGCGGGACGTGGCGGTGTCGTCGCGCAAGAGCGTGTTCAGCCCCTTCCACCCCTGGTTCACGGCCAGGCTGTGGGCCGAGCAGCAGCGGCGCTGCCTGGAGCTGGAGGAGCGGCTGGGCGCCGACGTCGTGCTGCGCCTGCGCTACGAGGACCTGCTGGCGGATCCCGAGGGGACGGTGCGGCGGTTGTGTGCCTTTCTCGACGAGGACTTCGAGCCGGCCATGCTGCGCTACCACGAGACCCGGGAGGCGCAGCGGGGCGCGGCGCTGTCGGAGAGCTGGCAGAACACGGCGGCCCCGGTGCTGCGCGGCAACTCCGGCAAGTGGCGGGCGGCGCTGTCCCACGAGGAGATCGCGGCCGTCGAGGGCGAGTGCGGCGAGCTGATGGACCGGCTGGGCTACGTCCGGGAAGCGCCGGAGCCCGGCCTCGCGCCCGATCGGGCGACGCTGCTGCGCTGGAGGCTGCAGAACGAGCGGGACCGGGTGCGGGTGGAGTGGCGATCCCTGCGCCATGACCGCAACCACTGGCGGCGGTGGGGGCGGGCGCTCCTCATGGACTACCTCCACCTCCGCTCCTGGCGACCCGGACGATGATCGGGCCCGGCAGCGGCTCGCTGGCGGCGGCACGGGCGCGGATCGCGGCCCTCGCGGCTCGACGGGAGCCGACGCCGACCGGTGGGCTGGACCGGATCTCCGAGGTGATCGTGCTGGCCAGCAGCAGCCGCGGCGGATCCAGCATGTTCATGGAGCTGTTGCGCCAGCACGACGGCCTCATCCACCTCCAGGCGGAGTTCAACCCCTTCCTGGCGCTGGTCCACCGCACCTGGCCCGACAGCGGCGGCGACTCGGATGCGCTGGACGCCGCCGATGCCCGGCTCGAACCCCGGACTCGGGCCCGGCTGGAGCG
>RFKJ01000438.1 GCA_003694325.1 Deltaproteobacteria bacterium | reverse complement strand
CGGCGGGGGCAGCGGCGGCGGCAGCCACGATGGGACCTACACCGGGGCGCTGGTCGCCGACGTGTTCGTCCCCGGCTACGAGGGCTATGCCGAGACCTGCACCGGGGACCTCTCCCTGGTGGTCAGCGGCGGGGCCGTGTCGGCCGAGGGATCGTGCGTCCTCAGCGGCGTCTACAGTTGGCTCGGCGACCAGCCCCTCAACCTGGTCGGCGACGTCTCTGGCGACGAGGCGTCGGGGGCCTTCGAGATCAAGCTCGCCGATTCTCCGGTGGATGGCGAGTGGTCGGGCGTCTTCGGCTCCGACAACATGGTGGGTGAGGTCGAGGCCGCCGGGGTCGTGGACCTGTACGGCTACGTCCTGGACCTCGAGATTGTCGGCGACTTCCAGGTCGCGCGCTGACCGGGCGCGCGCCGAGCCCGGTCCCTACAGCGACAGGATCATCTCGCTGAGGGCGGCGTGCATGTCGTCGGTGATCTGCTGCTCGTTGTGGAAGGTCGTGTAGATGATGTGGCCGGCCGGCTCGACCGAGACGACCAGCGGGGCGTCGACCACCGGGTCGCCGAAGGTCGGCGCCGTGCCCCGCATCAGGACATCGACCCCATCGGTGGTGTCCAGCGGGACCACCCAGGCGTCGAGGTCATAGGTGATCTCGGCGGTGTCCGAACCGATGGCATAGGCCATCACGATGTCGTCGACGTCGGCCAGGATCTCGGTCATCGCCCCCACGGCGGTCTGCTCGAAGTCGGAGTCGGTGCCGTGGAAGTCGATCAGCTCGGGCCAGGTCGCCTCCACCACCAGGCTGGCCCAGTCCGAGGCGTAGACCGACCCGCCGGCTTCGACGAAGCGGGCCAGGTGGGGGCCCAGCTCGTCCATGTCGTTGGCGATGCCGCTGTAGTCCCCGCAGTTGAGGAAGATGACGTCGTAGGCGTTCAGGGTGGTGTCGTTGCCGATGAGCTGGCGCAGCCCGGTGGTGCCCGACCACAGGTCGTAGTCCAGGCCCAGGGTCTCGATGATGTGCTCGACGTGGTCGTATTCGCCGGTGACCACGGCCAGCCGGACGCTGTCGGGATCCAGGCAGGTCTCCTCCGGCAGCTCGTAGACGCCGCCGCCGTCGGGCACCGTGACCGTCGTCGAGGCCGAGTAGGAGCCCTTCTCCACCTGCACGACCCAGGTGCCCGGCGGGACGTCGGGCAGGGTGTAGCGGCCGGTGGAGTCGGTGCGGGTCTCGGTGGTCCAGTCGATGATCCCGTCGTGGTCGAGGTCGATGCTCGCCGAGACCACCGCGTCGATCACCCAGCCGTCGCCGCTGGGATCGCAGATCCGGCCCGAGATCCCCGGCCACCCGCCTCGCCCGGTGACCGCCCCCATGGTGTCGCCGAGCCAGGAGTTGCTCGACACCCAGAGCTGGGCCTGCTCCTCGGACCGGTCCACCGGGGTGTAGGCCAGCTCGACCGGGACGCCCTCGCCGGGGTCGATGGTCAGCGGGAGCGCCGGCGACGAGACGAGCTGCACCTGGTCGGCGAGCAGCACGATGGTGTCGATCACCAGGGGGATGTTGCCGTCGTTGCGGAGCTCCACCGCGTCGCGGACGGTCTCCTCGGGGACGACCACGCCGAGGTCGAGGGGGTCGGGGTCGATGGTCAGCCAGGCCAGGTCGGCGGAGGCCGACACCGGCACGTCGACGGTCGGCCGGACGTCGTCGTCGCTGTGCACGACGACCGTGGCGCTGGCCTGGGTGACGTGGGCGTCGAAGGTCACGATGGCCTGCAGCTCTCCCCCCGGGGGGATCACCGCCGGCAGGTCCCCGGTGGTGATGGTGAGCCCGTCCACCCGGTCCTGGAAGGAGATGGAATCCACGGTGAGCGCGGCGTCACCGACGCTGCGGACGTGGATCACGGCGGATTCCCGGGCACCCCCGGAGAGCGGGCCGAAGGAGAGGGCGTCGGGGTCCACCGAGATGGCCGGGGTGCCGGCCTCGGCGTGGGACTGCGCGGTGATGGACTGGTCGTTGCAGGCGGCGAGGAGAACCAGGGCGGTCGTCGCGAGCATCACCCGGTCTCCTCCATCGTTCCTCCAGGGTAGCACCTCGGAGCGGACCTGGAGCCCGTCCCGGGGTAGACGCTGCCATGCTGAAACAGCCCGACCTCCTCCCGCCGCTGGATCCCGACGACCTGCCGTCGTCGGTGGACGCCTTCCTGCCCGACCCGGCCGCCCTGGCGGCGGCCTGGGCCGCCCTGCCGGGAGACCCCGGCCTCGGGCGGGTCCTCGGGCGGTTCGGGGCGCCCCCGGCCGACCTGCTGGCGACCCCGGCCTCGGCCCGGGCCGGGCTGCTGGCGGTGGCCATCGGCCGGGGCTTGACCCACCACGAGCTGCGAGTGCGCCTGCCCATGCCCGACGGGCTGGCCCCCGAGGCGGCGGTCTGGGGCGGCGGGACCGTGCCCACCTGGCAGGCGGGGGTCCTCGCCGAGCCCAAGTACTTCTCCTTCTTCCAGGACGAGCCCCACTCGGCGATGCGCCCCAATCACCGCGGCAAGTGGCGCGCGCACGAGCTGCTGCACGGCGTCGTCGGCTTCTTCTGGCACCCATCGCTCACCCGCTTCGAGCTGTACCTCGGGGCGCGCATCGCCGAGCTGCTGCCGGTGGTGCACTGGTACGCCCTCGACGAGATGTACCGGGTGCGATGCCGGGTCCACGCCGGCCGCCTGCCCCCCAAGGAGCGCTGCGCGGCCTGCGAGGCGTTGGCGGTGGCCGCGCCGTTCTGGGAGCGGGACCGGGAGCGGGCCCGGGGGGAGGCCGAGTCCTGGGCCCGCCGGGCCCGGGAGCACCTGGCGATGGACTGGGCGGCCATCCTCGCCGAGCTGTCCACGGGGCGGCGGCACCCCACCCGCCCGCTGCCGGGCGACAGCGAGATCCAGGTGGACGGCAGCCGCGACGCCGAGGGCTACCTGCTCGGGCACTGGAACCGCCTGACCGCCTGGAGCTTCGGGGCCTGGGTCGAGCGGTTCCTGGTGCCCGGCATCGACCATGCCGACAGCGTCGAGGCCCTGGCCGGTCGCCTCGCCCGGACCTGCCACGCCCTGACCGGCGGCGCCATCGACCTCGACCTTGCCCGGGCCGACCGCCTCGCCCGGCGCAGGGTGCTCCAGGACCTCGGCTACCGGCTGCTGCTCCTCGTGGAGCACACCGACGCCGGGGGCGCAGTGGAGCGGAGCCTGCTGCCGCAGGTCGACATGCTCGCCGGGGTGGCGGCCGAGCTGCTCGAGGGGAGCGCCCTCGACATCGACGCCGCAGTCGAGGAGGCGCTGGCGGCGGTGGACTCGGTGGCGGAGCACCTGCCCGCGGGCCTGGCCGCGGCGGTGGGCGCGCTGGGGACCCGGTGGTGCCTGCGCCAGGCAGCCATCGACGGCGGGCTGGACCAGCTCGTGGACGGCCTCGACGACGCGCTGCCGGAGGGCTTCGGCGGGCTTCCCGACCGGGAGGAGGTCGCCTGGCGCTTCGCGGACAGCGATGCCTTCGACCGGACGGGCAGCCTCGCCGCCCGGTTCCTCGCCTGGTGGGAGGCCGAGGGCGGGGCCG
>RFKJ01000437.1 GCA_003694325.1 Deltaproteobacteria bacterium | reverse complement strand
AGGTTCCCCGCCGGGCAGCTCCCGGCAGGGTGAAACCGGGAAGTCCGGGTCCGGTGGCGGCGCCACCGGGTGACCGGCGCGGCCCCCGCCACTGTGCCTGGGGACGCCGCCCCCGAAGCCACTGCGGACCGCCCCTTCACCGGGGCGCCGTGGGAAGGCGGGGTGCGGCGGTCGATCCAGGAGCCAGGAGACCGGCCTGCACGTGCAGCGACCCCTACGGGCGGTAGGGAGTCTGTGGCGCTCGCTCGGGCGGCCGCGGTCCCGTCGCCCGGCAGCTCCTCGACGGCCATGCTCCTCCTCCTCCTCGCCGCCTGCAGCGGCTCTCCCGCTCCCGCCCCGCCGGCGGGGGAGCTGGTGTTCTTGCGCGGTGCGGTCCTCAGCCCGGTGGCGGGGCAGGAGGGTCGCCCGGTGGCCGGCGGCGGACGGCTCATCCCGCGGGACTGGTCGCCCGGGGAGACGGTGCGGATCGACGGGCTGACGGGCACGGCGCCCGTCCGCGCCGAGTGCGTGCCCCTGTTCCACGTGGACCTCGGCGACGTGGCCCGGCTCATCGCCATGGGGGGGGAAGCCCCCAACACCGCCCTGGCGTTCTCACCCGGGGAGGGAGATCGCCTGGCGGTGGGGAGCTACCTCGGCGACCTGCTCATGGTCGACGGCTGGACCGGCGAGGTGCTCGGCCGGCGTCACCTGGCCGAGACCATGGTCAAGCAGGTCGCATGGTCGGCCGACGGCGGCACGCTGTACGTGGCCGAGCAGTCGCCCGACGCCCTGGTCCACGCCCTCGACCCCGCCACCCTCGAAGACCGCTGGACCCTGCGCCTCGCCGACTTCGTCGAGCCCTCTCCGGCCCCGCCCGGCGACGACCTCTATGGCGTCTACTCCCTGCCGGCGGCCTACGGGCTCGCCGTCCTGCCGGGCGGTGACCTCATCGTCGCGGCGTCGCACTCGTGGGTCGACGGCGACGGGGTGCACCGCAACCGCTCGCAGATCCTGCGGGTGAGCCCTTCGGGAGCGGTGCGGGACCGCTGGCCGGAGCGGCCGGCGGACGCGACCTTCCTGCACCCGCGGGTCGACGCCGAGGGTGGACTGCTGGCCTTCGCGGTCAACCGCAGCGCCGACGGCCCGGCGCCGGCCGACCTGCCCATCGGCGGGGTGCAGGTGCTCGATCTCGACGGGCTGGAGCCGGTCGTGGCGGTGCACACCGAGCGCCTCGCTCCCTGGTTCACCGAGGCCTTCGTCTGGGAGGCGCTGGACGTGTCGCGTGCCCAGGACGCGCTGTTCCTGGGCTTCGGTGATGGCCGGGTGCGGATCACGGACCTGCGGGGGGTCGAGCGGGCCGCGTTGAACACCGGTGCGCCCGTGATGGCCGGCGACATGCCCATTCACGCCAGCGTCGGCTGGGGCCGGATCCTGGGCGACCAGGTGCTGTTCACCACGTCGAGCACGCTGATCCCCTACGGTGCCGCCTCGCCGGAGCTGCGTCCCCCCAGCGCCCACCCCGCCGAGAACACCGTGTGGGCGGTGGGGCTGGACGGGCAGACGGTCTGGAGCTGGTCGGGCGAGCCGGTGCTGCAGGGGCTGACCGTCGCCCCCGATGGACGGACGGTGGTGGTGGGCAGCGGCCGTCGGCCGGCCGACGATCGGCGGGACCTGTACGGGGCGCTGGTCTTCGACGCGGGGGGCGAGGACCGCAGCGGGGACGACCGGCTGGTCACCGTCTGCTCCACGGCCGGGCCGGTCTTCTTCCGCCACGCGGTGAGCGCCGATGGCCGCATCGCCGTGTCGGAGTCGCCGGTCATGGGCGCGGATGGGGCGGTGCAGGGCGCCTACCAGGTCACGGTGCTGCGCTGAGCTGGGTCCTGCTGGTCCTGGGTTGTGCGACCCGGCCGCTCCCGCCGCGGGTCGAACAGACCCCGCTGGGGGTCGAGGTCCACGCCGACCAGCCCGTCGACAAGGTCGTCCTGCAGGACCCGGCGGGCCTCCCGGTGCAGGTGCGGCGCCTGCCGGAACCCCTGACCGACGTCGCACTGCGCCAGATCTGGGGTGCACCGGGGGAGTGGACGGTGATCGTCGACAGCGCCGGGGAGCGCTTCGAGCTGCCGTTGGCGGTGGAGCCTCCTGGCCCGTTGCTGGTCGAGGTGGAGGCACCGGTCGGCCAGGAGCGGACCACCGTCGAGGACGGGGACCGCGTGGACCTCGCCCTCATCGACGGCCGCCCGGCCCAGGTCGCGGTGCGGGCGACGGCGCTGCGCGACGGCGAGGTGACGCTGTCGGTGGGAGACTGGCGACAGGAGGGGCGACTGCGAGCCGGCGAGCGGATCGTGGCCCTGGCCACCATCGACGGCCCCACCCCCGTCCGGGTCGCCCTGGGGCCGGAATCCCTGCGCTTCGACATCGACCCCCACCCGGTTGCCGCGGAGGTGCTCCGGCAGGATCTGCGGCTCCTCGGCGTCGACCTGCCCTGCGAGCCCTCGGGGCGGCGGGACCCGGCCCGGCCCGCCGGTCGGGTGACCCTGCCCTCGCGCTGGTGGCAGGACATGCTGCGACGGGTGGGCCTCGGCTTCCGTCCGCGCGACGGCTGGACGCCGTGGGCGTGGTGGGGGGTACGCCTGGCCAACAGCGCCGACACCCCGCTCAACGTGGTGGTCCGCGCCGTGGTCCATGACGAGGAGGGCCGGCCCGCCCCGGCCTTCCGCCCCCGGATGCGCGAGGGGGACGACGGCAGCGGGGTCGTGCGGGTGCTGCTCCGGATCCCGGCCGGGCAGGAGGTCACCGCCAGCCTGCCCCTCTACGTCGACCAGGCCGCCATCAGCGAGGCCGATGCCCGCGAGCGGACCTGGACCCGGCGCATCGAGGTGCTGCCGCTCGGTGCGTCGGAGCCGCTGCTGGTCGACGAGGCCCCGCTCTACGTCAGCCGCGGCAGCACGGTGGCCAGCATCGGGCTCGGGCTGGCGCTGCTGTCGTCGCTGCTGGGCAGCACGCTGCTGGCGACCCGGGGGCCGCGCTGGCTGCGGCAGGCGGCGACCAGCGAGCTGATGACCATCGCGCTGTTCGGATCGCTGACCTTCCTGACCGGGGCCATGGGGCGCCTGCTGACCATGGGGCTGGCGACGCTGCTGGGACCGTTCGCCTCGCTGCTGACCGGGCTGGTCGACGACGCCCTGCGCTACACCCTGCTCGCCACGCTGCTGACCCTGCTGCCCCGGCCGGGGGTGGCGTCCCTGGCGGTGCTGACCGGCTGGCTGCTGTCGGGCCTGTCGCTGGGCACGTTCTCGTTGACCGACGTGATCTTCGTCGGGGGGCGGGTCTTCTGGCTGGAGTCGGCGCTGTGGCTGACCGGGGTGACCCGGGTGCGAGGCTGGCCCGACGCACCGCCTTGGACCCGGTGGCTGCGGCTGGGCCTGGGTTTCGGCCTGGCCAGCCTGCTGTCGGCGGCCACCATGCTCGTGCTGCAGGTGGTGCTCTACCGGCTGTTCCTGGCCCCTTGGTACGTGGCGCTGGTCCTGGCCGGTCCCTCCTTCCTGTATGTCCTGGTGGGCTGCGGCCTGGCGCTGCCCTTCGCCGAGGGACTGCGGAGGATCCAGCGATGAGGGGCATGGTGCTCGCGGGGCTGGGCTACCGCTACCCGTCGGGGGGCACCGGGGCCGTCGCCGGCGTGGACCTCGCGGTCGCGCCCGGCGAGATCGTGCTGGTGACCGGCCCGACGGGCTGTGGCAAGTCCACGCTGGTGCGGCTCGTGGCCGGGCTGCTGCAGCGGCACGGGCAGGGGCAGGTGACCGGCCGGGTCCGGGTGGAGGAGGAGGATCCGGCGACCCTGCCACCGGCCCGGCGGGTCCGACTGCTCGGGCTCGTGGGGCAGGAACCCGGTGACCAGCTCGTCGCCGAGACGGTCGCCGACGAGCTGGCCTTCGCCATGGAGTCCGCCGGGATGGAGCCCGAGAGGATGGACGCCGAGATCGGGCGGCTGCTGTCGCTGGTCGGCCTGGACGTCGAGCCGGAGCGGTCGACGCGGGCGCTGTCGGGGGGGCAGCAGCAGCGGCTGGTGACCGCGGCGGCCCTGTCGGCGGGGGCGTCCTGCCTGCTGCTGGACGAGCCCATCGCCCAGCTCGATCCCGAGGGCGCGCACGCCCTGCTGGGGCGCCTGCGGGCCATCGCCGATGGGGGGGCGGCGATGTTGATGGTCGAGCACCGCCTGGAGGCGTGCCTGCCATTCGTCGATCGCGTCGTGGTCATGGATGGAGGCCGGGTGGTGGCCGAGGCCGCGCCGCCGTTGCGCGTCGGCCATCCCCTCCTGCCGGTGCTGCGGGAGCTGGGCCTCGACCTGCCCGGCCGCCTGGACCTGGAGGACCGGCTCGCCCCGCGGTCCATCGACGACCTGCGGTTGCCGCCGCCGTCGCCCCCGCCGCCACCGGGGGCGGTGGTCGTCGAGCTGGCCGCCCTGCGCTTCCGTCACGAGGGGGCCGAGCGGGATTGCCTGGACCTCGGCCCGCTGCGCCTGCACCGGGGCGAGCGGGTGGCCCTGGTGGGGGCCAACGGGGCGGGCAAGAGCACGCTGCTCGACGTGATCGGCGGGCGGCGCCGGGTCGAGGGGTGCCGGGTCCAGGGACGGGTGGTCGCCGTGCCCCAGGACCCGGACCTGGCCCTGTTCCTGCCGACGGTGCGCGCCGAGCTGGCCTATGGGCCCCAGGAAGCCCGCGTGGCCGACGTGGAGGCCCGCGTCGGGGAGGCCGCGGCGGCGCTGTCCATCGCGGACCTCCTGGACCGGGCGCCCCAGTCCCTGTCGCGTGGCCAGCGGCTGCGGGTGGCGGTGGCGGCGGCGGCGGCCTGCCGGCCGGACCTGCTCCTCCTCGACGAACCCACCAGCGGCCAGGATCACGACCAGGTCGAGCGCATGCTCGACGCGCTCGGGGAAGCCCTGGGCGACGGGCTGCTGCTGTTCGCCACCCACGACCTGGGCCTGGCCTTGCGCCACGCGACCCGGGTGCTGGTCCTCGACCGGGGGCGCCTGGTGGCCGACGGCCCCCCGGCCGAGGTCCTCGCCGATCCGCCGCCGGGCCTGCCGCTGCGCCTGCCGTCGCTGGCGGCGCTCTGCCTGGAGCGGGGCTGGCCCTGCGTGAGCGCCGCGCAACTGGTGGCGCTGGGCGACAGCGCGGCGACGGGGGGGGGCGATGCTTGATCCCCGGACCCGCCTGGGGTTGCTGCTGTGTGCCGGGCTGCTGGCGATCAGCCTGGAGTCGCCGACGGCGCTCGGGGTGTTCGCGCTGGCCTGCGCCTCGCCGCTGCTGGCGATGCGGGTGCCCCGGCGGTGGTGGGGACGGGGACTGCTGACCGTCCTGGCCCTCGTCTGGAGCACGGTGTTGTCGCAGGGACTGTTCTACGCGGAGCAGCCCCGGGTGAGCCTGGGCCACCTCGGTCCCCTGCACCTGTACCGGGAGGGCGTCACCTGGGGGCTCACCCAGTCCCTGCGCTTCGTGGGGTTGAGCCTGGCCGGCATCGCCGTGGCGGTGAGCACCCCGCCCGACCGGCTGCACGCGGCGCT
>RFKJ01000436.1 GCA_003694325.1 Deltaproteobacteria bacterium | reverse complement strand
CCCTGGTAGTTGGCCTCGTTGCCGACGAAGGTGTTGTTGGTCAGATCGTTGTAGTAGTCGGCTCCCAGATACAGGGCGCCGCCGTAGTGGGCGGCGACGTTCTCCTGGAAGATGTTGTTCTCCCAGGTGTCGACGCTCGACGTGAAGATGGCGTAGGCGCCACCGCCGTATCGGGCGGAGTTGTTGCAGAATTCGGTCGTCCGGATCTCGAGGGAGTCCGTCCCGTGTGCGAACAGCGCGCCGCCGTAGCGATCGGACGCGGCGGAGTTGTCGGAGAGGGTGCTTCCGGAGATGGTGAGCTGGTCTGCGCCCTCTGCGTAGATCGCGCCCCCGTCCAGCCCGGCCGAGCACTCCGTGATGTGACTGTCCGTGATGGTGAGGTCGTAGACGTGTTCATCCTGCGGGTCGTAGTAGATGCCGCCCCCGCTTCCGGTGACCGAGGTCGCTCCGTCAATCACGACGTCGTCGAGCGACAGATCGACGTAGAGGCTGGCGTGGATCGCCCCCCCGTCCCCATAGGCGGAGGTGTTGTGGAAGTCGACGCCGTCGAGGGACAGGTCGGAGTGGGTGCTGACGTGGATCGCTCCACCGTCGCCGGACGTCGCGGAGCTGTTCGTAAACGTCGACGAGCTGATGGTCGCAGTGGTGGAGGTGGCTCCGAGGTACATGGAACCACCGTGGGTGTCGGCGGTCGAGTCGGTGAAGGTCGATCCGGTGATCTCGAGGTGGTCCAAGCTGTGGATGTACAGGTCCCCCCCCGACCCCAAGCTGGTGGAGTTTCCGGAGAAATCGGTGTCGGCGATGGTGAGATCGGCGTACATGTACATCCGGATCGCTCCGCCGCCTTCGGTGGCGCCGTTGTCGGTGAAGCTGCTGTTGCGGATGTCGACGACGTTGTCGTAGACGCCGTAGAACGCGCCGCCGCTACTGGCCGAGTTGGCATCGAAGCTGCTGCCGTCGACGGTCAGCTCGGCGCCCAGGTACAGGTACAAGGCTCCGCCGGGATAGCTGTCGGAACGGCCGGCGACGTTGTTGGACCAGGTATCGTCGGTGGAACGGAGGGATGCGTAGCTGTAGAGGTATGCCCCGGCCCCCATGTTGTAGGTTCCGGACTGGGAATCGTAGGTGTTGCCCTGGCTGGTGACCGTCGCGTACTGGTCGAGGTAGAGGGCGCTGCCGTCGTAGTAGCTGGTGTTGCCGCTGAACACGCTGTTGGTGATCGTGCCGGCGCTGGCCCCGGTGCTGCTGTCGTAGGCGAAGTAGATGGCTCCGCCGTAGTAGGCGCCATTGGAGGTGAAGCTGCACCCGTCGACGATCAGCTCGCCGCCGGCGGTCACGTGGACCGTACCCCGGTCGGCGTAGTTGTTGTCGAAGCTGCTGTCTCGCACCGTCACGACCCCGCCCTCGACCAGCAGCGCAGTCCCATCGGCGGTGACGGTGCCGCTGTCGATGACGGCGATGTCGTCGATCTCGAGGGTGGCCCCGACCGACCGGATCGCCCGGTCGGATTCATTGGTGATGGTGAACCCCTGGAGCGTGGCGGTCTCGCCCTCCGAGAGAGTCACGGCGGTCTCGCAGCGTCCGCCCGCGTCGATGACCGTGGAGCCGGATCCGTCGGTTCCCACCACCGTGATGTCCTTGCCGTCGAAGCTGATGCACTCCTCGTAGGTGCCGGCGGCGACCGCCACGGTGTCCCCGTCGCTGGCGGCGTCGATTCCGTCCTGGATGGTGGCGTGGGCCGACGGGTCGGCCGGATCGACCGACAGCGTGGCGGCAAGGCAGGGCAGGGCAAGGGCGAACAGGACGAGCATGGGGACTCCAGGACGAAACTTCGGGGCGAGTCTACACCGGGCGTCGGGGGGCCGGGTCCCCTCCCCTCCCGGCCCTCCGATCCTGCGGCCTCCTGTCCTTCCGGCCCGCGGGCTCTGCGGGTTCTGCCGCCTCGTGGCTTCACCTGGACCCGGCGAGATTCCATGCGAAAAGTGTCCAGTTGCACTTTACATGGAAGGGAAGCCGGGCGAGACTCGCTCCATGGGCTTCTCCCTCCCCGCCACGCTGTCGATCCCCCTTCGGACCCTGCGGCGCGACCTCCACGCGGCGACGGCCGGGTTGCGGGGGCGCCCCCTGCCGCCCTGCTCGACGCGGAGCGGCGAAGCCTGGCCGGACCCGGTGGCGGTCCGGGATGCGCGGCCGCTGCGGGTCGACGAGATCGACGTGCTGGATGGGGATGCCTGCCGGGTCTGGCTGGTGGACCCCAGCGGTGCCCCGATCCGGTTCACGGCCGGCCAGTTCCTGACGGTGCTCGTCTCCGTCGGCGGCCGGGTCGAGGCCCGGGCCTTCGGGCTGTGCTCGGATCCGGCGGCCGGGGAACGGGTCGCCATCGCCGTGCGCCGCAGGCCGGGGGACTCGGCGGTCGACGCGCTGATCGACGGGCTGCGGGTCGGCCGCCGGCTCCACGTGCGGGGACCCGCGGGTCGCCACGGGTTCGGCCTGGACCCGGATCGCCGGGCGCACCACGTGCTCATCGCCGAGGGAGAGGGGGCGGCCCCCCACCTGGCGCTGGCCATCGCCCTGCTGGGCACCGAGCCCCGCAGCCGCTGCACCGTCATCCTGGCCGACCGGCGGCCGTCCCGGCTTCTGCTGCGGCGCTCGCTGGAGGACCTGGCGGCCGCACACCCCGACCGGTTCCGGCTGGTCTTTCTGGTCGAGGAGGCGCCGGCCGGGTGGGAGGGGCTCGTGGGACCGCCGGGTGCCGACGGGCTCATCGACGCGGTGGACGGTTTCCGAGGGTCGGCCGGGGCTGGCGGCGGCCTGCCGAGGGTCTGGTACCTGTGCGGTTCCACCGGGCTGGTCGACGGCCTGGAGGCCGGGCTGGCCGCCCGGGGCGTCGCCCCCGCCGACATCAGCGCCTGGCGACTGCTCGTCTCGCCCGACCCGCAGGCCCCGCCCCTTCCGTCCGGGACGCAGCGGGTCCGGGTCCGGGCCGGCGGGACGTCGCGCACCGTGCTGGTGCCGCCCGGAGCCACCATCCTGGAGGCGGCCCGGGCCAGCGGCATCGCCCTCCCCTCCTCCTGCACCGTGGGCGGTTGCGGAGCCTGCCGGCAGCGGCGGGTGCGCGGTCGGGTGGTCCACCGGCGCCCCCACTGCCTCACGGCCGAGGAGGAGGCCGCCGGCGTGGTGCTCACCTGCGTCGCCCACCCGCTGGGTCCCGTGGAACTGGAGCCCCTGTGACCGTGACTCGCCAGCCGCCGGTCGGGTCCGGGGAGCGGGGCCCCGCGGCCCTCCCCCAGCCGGGGGCCGCCTCCCCCGACTCGCATCCCGAGGATGCCCCCCGGCTGCGGATGCGGGATCTCTGCGAGCAGACGGGGCTCAGCCGCCAGGCCATCCACTTCTACATCCGCGAGGGCCTGCTGCCGCCGGGACACAAGACGGCGCGCAACATGGCCTGGTATACGCCGGGGCACGTCGAGCGGCTCCTCCTCATCAAGCGCCTCCAGCGCGAGCGGTTCCTGCCGCTGCACGCCATCAAGGCCCTGCTCGACGAGCGGGACGAGGGCTTCGACGACGCCCAGCGCGACTTCCTGCGGCGGCTGCGGGCGCGCCTGCAGCTCGACGATGTGACGGACACCCGCGTGCCCTTCGCCCGGGTCGACGAGCTCGTCGATGCGGGGCGGGTCGATCGGGATGACATCGACCGCCTTTACGCCGCGGGCCTGGCGGGGTTGGGCACCGACGACGCCGGGCGGCTGGTCATCAGCGGAGACGCCCTGGCGGTGGTCGAGGTGCTGTCGGCTCTCCGGGCGCTCGGATTCACCGAGGATGCGGGGATCCACGCCGAGGATGTGCTGGTGTACCAACGCGCGGTCCATGACCTGTTGCGGCAGGAGGCCCGAATCGTGGCCCGCGCCTTCCAGTCCTCGTCTCCCGACGACGCCGCCCGCCGGATCCGCGACGCCCTGCCGCTGGTGCACGAGCTGATCTCCCGGCTGCACCGGGCCCGCATCCAGGAGTTTCTCGCCGCTTTCTAGCGGTGTTCGATCCCCTCGACCCCGGCTTCGCCATGTCCCTCCCTCCCATCCTCCAGCGCCTCCAGCACCGGCTTCGCCCCGAGGTCCGCAACCAGCTCGACGAGTGGCGCGAGACGATCTCGGTCCTGTCCCAGGTCCGCGACCCCCGGGTGGCGGCAGCCCTGGGGCCCAGCGGGGTCCGGGGGCTCCTGCTCCACCGGGGCAAGCAGGGGGTGCCGACGCGCACGCCCGCCCGTCACCGGGTCCACTTCGACTGGCAGTACCCCCACGACAACCCGGAGATGGCCGAGCTGTACCGGAGGGCGAAGGCCGGACAGTGGAATGGGGACGACCTGCCCTGGCACATCGACGTCGACCTCGACAACCCGGACGTCCTGCTCCTCCCCGAGGACTTCGTCGACCGGGACATGGCCGAGCAGTGCGGCATCCGGTTGACCGACGCCGAGTGGCGGGCCTTCGGCCACAGCATCGCCGCCTGGATGCTGTCGCAGTTCCTCCACGGCGAGCAGGGGGCGTTGTTCGCGGCGGCGCAGGTCACCGAGGCCGTGCAGTTCTTCGATGGCAAGCTCTACGGGGCCACCCAGGTGATGGACGAGGCGCGGCACGTCGAGGTCTTCCTGCGGTACCTGGAGACCAAGCTGGAGCGGTTGTACCAGGTCAACGACAACCTGTTCGTGATCATCGACGCGCTGATGGCGGACCGGCGCTGGGACATGAAGTTCCTCGGGATGCAGATCATGGTCGAGGGGCTCGCCCTGGGAGCGTTCGGGACGATGTACAAGGTGACCGAGGAGCCGTTGCTCCGGGCGCTGCTCGCCGGGGTGATCCAGGACGAGGCGCGCCACGTCCACTACGGGGTGGTCGCCCTGCGAGACCACGTCCGGACCGAGCTGACCGAGTCGGAGCGCCGCGAGCGGGAGGACTGGGCGTTTGAGGTCTCCGTGCTGATGCGCAACCGGTTCATGGCCTACGAGGTCTACGAGGAGTGGTTCGAGCACCGGATCAGCCGCGCCCGGTGGCGGGAGTTCATCACCCACAGCCCGGGGATGGAGCAGTTCCGGAGCGTGATGTTCAGCCGCCTGGTCCCCAACCTGCGGGAGATCGGGTTGTTGACCGACCGGATCCGTCCCGCCTACGAGTCGGTGGGCCTGATGCGCTACTTTGGGGGGGCGTCGGCGGATTCCCTGACGGGCGACCGGATCCTCGCCGAGCTGGACGCGGAGCGGGAGGCGGAGCTGTTACAGGCCGGGACCTGAGAGCGGGGGCGTCCGGCGCATCCTGGCGGTGCCGGGCGGTCACCGCGGGCCGGGCCGGTGGCCGGGAGTCGAACATGGCACGAGGTTTCGCCGACAAGGTGGTGTGGATCACCGGCGGAGGGTCGGGGATCGGCGCGGCCCTCGCCCGCGAGCTGGCGTCCCGGGGAGCGGCGGTGGCCGTGTCGGGGCGGCGGGTCGACCGGCTGGAGGGCGTGGTCGCGGAGCTGGACGCCATGGGGGCCCGGGCCATCGCCGTGCCCTGTGACGTCACCTCGGACGCGCAGGTGGCGGCGGCGGTCCGGACGGTGGTCGACGAGCTGGGTCGGCTCGACGTGGCCGTGGCCAACGCCGGCTACGGCGTCGTCGGCAGGCTGGAGAGCCTCACGGAGGAGGAGTGGCGCCGACAGCTCGACGTCAACGTGCTCGGCGTGGTCCGAACCGCTCGGCACGCCATTCCCGAGCTTCGCCGCACCCGGGGACGCCTGGTGCTCATGGGCAGCGTGATCGTGTACGCCGGGGTGCCGGGAAACGCCGCCTACACCGCATCCAAGGCGGCGGTGAACGCCATCGGGGCCACCCTGTCGGCAGAGCTGGCCCCAGACGGGGTGAGCTGCACCACCATCAACCCCGGCTTCGTGGCCAGCGAGATCGGCCAGGTGGACAACCAGGGGGTGTACCACCCCGACCGCCGCGACCCGCGTCCCGCCAGGCTCATCTGGCCGGCCGACAAGGCCGCCCGGGCCATGGCCGATGCCATCCTGCGCCGGCGGCGGGAAGCGGTCATCACCGGCCACGGGCGGGTGATCGCCTTCCTCGGGCGGCACTTTCCCGGGCTGGTCGCCCGGCTGGTCCGGCGCCGTCCATCGGCGAAGTGAGCGGGCGGCGACGCCCGGGGACGCCCCGTTCCACGACCGCGAGGGTGGGCGAGGCTTTACCGCGTCACCCAGGTCGATAGGGGGGCAACACCGGGTCGGTCGTGGCCTGGGGTGTACCCATCCACTTCGGAGGATCCATGCTTCGTTCCCTGTTCATCGTCGCCGGCCTGTTCGTCGCCGCCCCGGCGCTGGCCTGCCCCATGGCCGACGCCGCCGCCTTCGCCAAGGCCGCGGAGGCCGTCCAGCAGGCGGCGGGGACCAAGGTCAGCATCGCCGTGCAGGGGATGCACTGCGGGGACTGCTCGTCCAAGGTCACCGCGGCCCTCCAGGGCATCGACGGCGTGGAAGCGGTCGCCGTGGACTACCAGACCGGCGCCGCCGAGGTCGCCTACGACCCCGCCAAGGTCAGCCCTGACGTGCTGGTGAAGGCCATCGTCGACACCGGCTACCAGGCGGAGCTCAAGCCGAAGGCCTGAGCCCGTCGGGCATGGCGGCGAGTCCCCGCGCCGCCCGCCGCTCGCCCCGCCCGGTCTCCCCGCCCGCGGCGGGGCGAGTCTCGTGACGGCTCCGTCAGCCTTCCTCCTCTTCGTCGACCTCGTCGACTGCGGCCTCCGGTTCGCCCCGCAGCGACTGGTAGGCGGCCGTGGCGTCCTCGCGCAGCCGGCGGGCGTACTCCTGCAGTTCGGGGCTGAGGCCGGCGACCTTCTCCGGGGCGTTGTCGGCCATGATCCGGCGATAGGCCCGCTCGATCTCGAAGGGCGAGGCGTCGTCGTCCAGGCCGAGCACCTCCTGGGGTGACCGCTCGATGGCGACGAGCTGCGGGCGACGGGGGGCCCGGGCAGGACCGTCGTCGGTCCCGTCGGATGGATCGAGCCACCGGCCGATGCGCGCCAGGACATCCCGCAGCAGCCAGGCTGCCGCGAGGATGACGGCGAGGATGAAGACGAGGCGAAAGAGGCCCATGGACGCACCGGAGATGTCCCTGTTGTAGCCGACCGCTGGCGGCGTACCACCCCGAGGACGCAGGAGGTGGGCCGGTCGGTGCTGAGGCGACTTGTCGCGGAACCCCGAGCCGGTGGCCGGGCCCGACCGCCACGTCCGGCCGCCGGGCGGTTACCACCCGGGCGGCGCGGCGGTCGAAGCTCCGGCCGCCGAGTGCCGCGTCGCGATCATCTCCAAGGACCGACCGTGAGAGCCGCACCCGTCACCGTCTCGCGCACCGCGTATACACCGCTGGAGCGGGTCGTGGACCGAGCCTGTGGCATCGCCCGCAACGCCGGGTTCGGGGTGACCGAGATCTCGGCGGAGGCGATCATCGACGCCGCCCGGAAGCGCACCGGCCTCGAGGACTGGGGCAGCGACGCCTTCCTCGAACCGATGGCCCGGGCCATCGAGGAGATCGGCCGGGCCCGGTTCACCGACCTGGGCCGGGTGATCATCCGGCAGGCGCTCGTCACCGCGCTGTCCAACCGGCTGAAGGTCGAGGAGTACTTCCGCCGACACCCCGACGCCGCCGAGGTCGCCATCGAGCGGCCGGTGTTCATCCTCGGGTTCCCGCGGACCGGGACGACGCTGCTCCAGAACCTGTTGACGCTCGAGGAAGGCACCCGCTCGCTGAAGTTCTGGGAACTGCAGTCGCCGGTCCCGGTCAGCGCCAATCGGGCGGAGGACCGCCGGATCCGGATTGCGCGCACCGAGCGGACCCTGCGGGCGGCCTACCTGATGGCGCCGGAGATGCGCGAGGTCCACGAGATCCGTGCCGAGACCTCCGAGGAGTGCTGGCCGCTGTTCGCCAACGCCTTCTCGGTGCTCAACTGGGACATCGGGTCGGGGCTGCGGGGGTACGGCGACTGGCTGCTCCGCCAATCGATGGTCGAGGCCTATCGGTACTACAAGCGGCAGCTCCAGATGATCGCCCACTTCCGTCCGACGGGGCGGTTCATTCTCAAGTGTCCCGAGCACCTCTGGTTCGTCGACGCGCTCCTCGAGGTCTTTCCCGACGCGTGCCTGGTGTGGACCCATCGGGATCCCTTCGACGTGATCGCCAGCTATTGCAGCCTCATCTCCCTGAATCGGCGGGTGTTGTACGGCCGCATCGACCCCGTGGAGATCGGGGCCCACATCACCGATCGGTTCGCGACCGGGGTGCGCCGGGCGATGGCGGTCCGGCGGGCCCAGCAGCACGACCAGATCTACGACGTGGACTTTCGCGCGCTGGTGAAGGACCAGGCCGGCATGGTCCACCACATCCGGCGGGCCTTCGACCTGCCGGACGGGCCGGGTGCGGATGCCCGGATCCAGGCCTGGCTGGAGAACGGGCGGCGCGACAAGCGGGGGGCCCACGTCTACGACCCGCAGCGCTACGGGCTGGTCCCGGAGCAGGTCTACCCCGCCTTTTCCGACTACATCGATCGGTTCGGCGTGCCGCTGGCGAACCGCTGAACGGCAGCCGGACGCGGCCGGGGGGCCGACGGTCCGCGCCCGGCTAGACCTTCAGCCCGATGGTCGTCATGCGGGGGAAGTAGTACCGGGTCCAGGCGTCTCGGAACAGGCGGACCATGGGGCCGGGAATGTGGCCGTGGGTGACGCGCAGGCGAGTGCCGTTGACCCGCTCCTCGAAGGCCAGTTCCAGGCGGGTGTCGGGCATCTCCGGCGTGAAGTCGACGGTGCGCCAGGTCTGGGCGATGACCCGGGGCCGGTCGAGGTAGACGAACTCGCCGAAGACGCTGCCCCCCCACAGCGAGTACTGGCCGCCCACGCGGGGATCGATGACCGCCGGCGCCTGGGCGAGCAGGCTGTGGCGGGCGCTGTCCATCCAGGTGTCCCAGACGAGCTCGGGCTTCACGAAGAGATCGGTGGTCAGCTCGATGGTGTGGAGCTTCACGGCGGCCTCCGGTCGGGGGGGACAACGTAGCGTGGAGAGGGGGGTTCGACCGACCCCCGGTCACCGGGTAGGAGGAAGGCCTGCCCCGGGGATCTTCATGGCCCACGTGCCCACCGGTCGCTTCAAGCGCCTCGCCCGTCTCGCGCGCACCAGTGCCTCGACCGGCATGGCGATGGTCCGCAAGGCCGACGACGTCGCGACGCGGGTGGAGCGCACCACCGAGGTGCTGAGCAACATGCGGGGGATGGCCACCAAGGTCGGCCAGATGGCCAGCTACGTCGACGGCGTGATCCCCGACCAGCACCGGGCCGTGTTCGAGAAGAGCATGGCGCGGCTGCAGTCTCGGGCGCAGACCTCGACGGTGGCCGAGATCCGGCGGGTGGTGGAAGCCGACCTCGGCGACCGGATCGACGTGTTGTTCTCGGAGTGGGACGACGAGCCGCTGGCCAGCGCCTCCATCGGCCAGGTGCATCGCGCCCGGCTGCCCGATGGCCGGCCCGTGGTGGTCAAGGTGCAGCACCCCGGCATCCGGGAGGCCCTCCAGGCCGACCTCGACAACGGGGTCATCGTCAAGATCGCCATCGACATGTTCGGAATGCGTCGCCTGGAGGCGGCCCGGTTCCACGACGAGATCCGCACCCGGTTCCTCGAGGAGCTGGACTACCGGCTGGAGGGCGAGCGCCAGCAGCATTTCGCCCGGCTGCACGCCGATGACGACCGGATCCACGTCCCCGCGGTGCACCTCGACTACACCAACGACCGGGTGCTTACCACCGACTTCGCCGAGGGCAAGCCGTTCGCCGTCGCCATGCATGCCCGGGAGGAGGCCCGGGCGGCGTGGGCGGCCACCCTGTGGCGCTTCGTGTACGGGTCGATGGTGCTCGGGGGCAGCTTCAACGCCGATCCCCACCCCGGCAACTACCTGTTCGGCGATGATGGGCGGATCACCTTCCTGGACTTCGGCTGTGTCCAGGAGATCCCCATGGAGCGGCGCCGCACGATCATCCGGATGCACCGGGCCGCGGCCCGCCACGACTGGGACGCGGCGCGAGACGCCGGGCGTCGGTTGCTGGAGACCCGGGGCGGCGCCTACGAAGCGCGCGCGCTCGACTACCTGCTGAAGATCCTGGAGCCCGTCTCCCACTCGCCGTTCCGGTTCACCCCCGAGTACGTGCGGCTGGTGGTCCGGATGTTCAAGGACAACTTCAAGGATTTCAGCAAGGGGAGCGACGACGACGGCTTCGTCCCGCTGCCGGAGGGCATGATCTTCCTCAACCGGCTGCAGTTCGGCTTCTACAGCATCCTGGCGCGGCTCAACGCCGAGGTGGACTACGCCGCGGTGGACGCGGCGTTCTTCGAGCGGTTCGAGCGGGAGCACGGGCCGCTGGCGGACGAGCCGGTCGGCTGAACGGCCGCCGCGACGTGGACCCGGTGGCCGGTGGCTCGGCGCTGCCGGGTCGAACTAGGCGCCGATCCAGGCGCCGATCACCGTGGTGACGCCCGCGGCGGCGGACCCGATGAGAAGCTGGCGGGCGCCCGACCAGGCGGGGTGGCGACCGGTGAACCGGGCCAGCAGGGCGCCCACGGAGAACAGGGCGAGCGCCGACAGGCCGATGGACAGCTCGACGGCGAGGTCGGTGCTGGCCTGCAGCCAGGGCAGCAGGGGGACCGCGGCCCCCAGGGCGAAGGCCAGGAAGCTGCTGGTGGCGGCCACCGCCGGGCTGGACAGGTTGGTGGGATCGATGCCCAGCTCGACCCGGGCGTGGAAGTCGAGGTTGGCCTCGGGGCGTTCTCGCAGCTCGGCCACGAGGTGATCGGTCAGGTCCGCCGGGAGTCCGGCGTCCCGGAGGATCCGCCGCATGTGGGCCGACTCCTCGTCGGGGTAGCGTCGGATGTGTTCCGCCTCCCGGCGCAGCTCCAGCTCGAAGCTCTCGCGCTCGGCCAGCACGCTGACCCACTCCCCGGCGGCCATGGAGAAGGCGCCGGCGAGCAGCCCGCTGACCCCGGCCAGCAGCACGATGTGCCCGCTGGCCTGGCCGGCGGCGACGCCCAGGACGAGGGCGGCGTTGCTGACCAGCCCATCGCTCACCCCGAACACGGCGGGGCGCAACCAGCCGCCGCTGTTGGTGCCGTGCTCGGCCGCCGCCGGGTGTTCGTGGCTGTGGTCGTGGTCGGACATCGCTCCCGGCTAGCGCCTCGGGGGGCGGGGCGCACGCCACGATGTGGTGACGGACGGAAGGGGGCCCGGCAGGGGCGCCCCGGCCCGGTGACCCGGCCGGCAGCGGCCCGGGCTACGATGGCCGGGCACCTGCCCGGGAGGAGTCCATGCTCGCGCTGTTGTTCGTCGCCTGCACCGGGGCGCGGGGGACGGGAGACAGCGGCGGACCGCCGGGGCTCGACGACAACTACGGCGTTCGCGAGACGGTGGGCGACCCGGCCTGCGAGAACCTCCTCCTCACCCACTGCATGCTCCCGTTTCCGTCGGACCGGTTCCGGGTCGGCGATGGGCGGGACGAGTGGCTCGACTTCGGCGATGCGATGCCATGGACCCGGGCCGGTACGCCGATGTCGGGCAGCTTCTTCCTGGGGGTCGACGGGTACGGGGTGTCCACCCCGATCCTGCTGCAATGGGAGGGGGCGACCCTCGACGGCCTGCCGGAGGTCTTCCATCCCGAGCAGTCGCTGTCGTCCGACAGCGGCAGCGTCATGATCGACGCCGACACGGGCGAGTGGATCCCCCACTGGGCCGAACGGGACTACCTGACCGCCGACCTGGAGGACCCGCTCATCATCCTGCGACCGGCCATTCCACTGCCGGCCGGACACCGGGTGGTGGTCGCGTTGCGGGGGCTGCGGGGGGCCGACGGGGCCCTGCTCGACGCGCCGGCGGGCTTCGCCGCCCTGCGGGACCAGGCCGCCAGCGAGGTGGTGGGGCTGCACGCCCGGCGCCTGCACTTCGACCAGGACGTGTTTCCCGTGCTGGAGGATGCCGGGCTGGACCGGGGCGAGCTCCAACTGGCCTGGGACTTCACCGTGGCGACGCCGGACGATGCCATCGCCGACCTCCTCGCGGTGCGGGACCGGATGCTGGCCATCATCGGCGATCAGGGCCCCAGCTACGTGATCGACTCCGTCGAGGAGGACGTCGACGAGTTCATCGAGTGGAAGCTCACCGGGCGGGCGTTCATCCCCTCCTTCCTCCTGCCCCCCGACGACAACGGGCTGCGGCTGCTCCGTCGCGACGACGAGGGCCTGCCGGTGGCCGAGGGGACCGAGGCGTGGCCGTTCACCCTGCAGATCCCGCGTGGCCTGGCCGGCGGCGGACAGGCCGGGGTGCTGCAGTACGGGCACGGCTTCCTCGGCAGCAGTCGGGAGGCCGACAACGGCTGGCTCCGCGAGATGGCGCAGTCCCACGGCTTCCTGGTCCTCGCCACGAACCTCCAGGGAATGGACGAGGACGCGGCGGCGGTGTGGATCCAGGCCCTGACCGATGACCCGGGCTGGTTTCCGTGGTTCTCCGAGCCGGTCATGCAGGGGCTGGCCAACCAGCTTGCTCTGCAGCGCATGATGGTGGGCGGATTCCTCGACGAGACCGATCCCCGGTGGACGGATGGAGGGGCGCCGCTCTACGACCCCGAACGGGTCTGGTACGCCGGCAACTCCCAGGGGGGGACCATGGGCACGCTGATGATGGCGTTGAGCACCGACGTGACCCGGGGCGGGCTGGGTGTGCCGGGGGCGGCGTATCCCTTCCTGCTCCACCGCAGCACGGTGTTCACCGAGACGGCCGCCCTGCTGGCGGGGATCTTCGAGGATCCGGTGGATGCCAGCCTGCTGCTGGCGCTGCTGGGGACCGGCTTCAACCGGATCGAGCCGCTGGTGTATGCCCCGCACATCGCCGACGATCCGCTGCCGGACACCCCGGAACACGCGGTTCTGCTCCACGTCGCCAAGGAGGACAGCCAGGTCCACAACCAGGTGAGCTTCCTGCTGGGGCGGGCGGTCGGGGCACGGATCCCGGAGGACGCGGTCGAGGCGGTGTGGGGACTGGACACGGCGGCGTGGCCGATGCCCGGGCCGGCCAGCCTGGTGGAGTACGACTTCGGAGTCCCCTG
>RFKJ01000435.1 GCA_003694325.1 Deltaproteobacteria bacterium | reverse complement strand
ACCGCGACCAGGACCGCGACCCATGACGACGCTCGACGCCCACGCCCTCACCCTCGTCCTGCCGCTGACCCCGAGCCGGCCGGACCGGCCCTGGGCGCCGTGGACGGGCGACCCCTCCGCCGCGACGGCCATGTACCTGACCGCCACGGCCCGGGAACGCCTGTACAGACGGCGCAGCGTCCTGTCGGCAGATCCCGCCCCCATCGTCACCCCCCGCGGCCGCCGCTGGCGGATCGAGCGGGCGGAGCTGGTCACCTTCGACCACTGCGAGGTGCTGGCCCTCGTGCTGGACGGCGGCTCCTCCCTGACCGTGCGCGACCTGCTCGTCGACGCCGACGTGCTGCGCCTGCTGCGCCCCTGGTGGCCCGGCCAGGCGCTGCCCCACTGGGTCCCCGAGGGGCCTGGGCTCCAACCCTGGGTGGACGCCCACGTGCCCGACGCTCGCCCGATCCTCGACGATCCGCGGGCGTTGTGCTGGGTCCTGGCCGCCGTGGACGAGCCCCGCCATCCGCAGGACTGGGCGACGATGGAACGCACCCGCCAGGAGCTGGTCTACGCCCTGGCCCACCAGGATCCGCCCGACATGCCGCCGCCGCCGGATCCCGTGCGGGACGCCTTCTTCTCCCGCCAGGGCTACCGCCGGTGGGAAGCCGCCGGGACCTTCCACGCCTTCACCCACTACGGTGGGGCGACCGTACACTTCTCACTGAACAGCCCACCCCCCCGCTGGCTCCGCGCCACCCACACGGGCCTGTACGTCGACCTGGCCATCTGGGTCGCCGCGGTCACCGCGGCGCGGGTCCAGGCATGTGAGGACCACGGGCTCGCCAACCTCCCCCACATCCTGCACCACCACGAACGGGCCTGGGAACGGGTCCGGATCTCCGAACAGGACCAGGGCCGGGGACTGGTGGCCGCCTGGCTCGACGCGATCGAAGCCGACCATGGCCACCTCGCCTTCCTCCGGCGGTGGGTCGCAGATTGGGCATGACCCTCCAAGGCAGGCTGCAGACCAGCTTCATCGTGCCCTTCAGCTTCGCGCAGGGCCGAAACGACGAGGGCCTGGCGGCGCTGCCGGCAGTCGCGGAACGCGTCCCGATCATGGTGGCCGCGCTGCGGGCCGCCGGGACGTGGCAGCGGAGCGGTCGGCTGGAGAGCGGCTACTTCCACCGCTCGGCCCGGGCCGTGCTGGGCCGGTTCACCTGGCTGCGGTGGACCGGACCGCAGACCTGCGCGGTGGTCCTCCAGGCGGACGCCACCCGCGAACAGACCATCCCCGATCTCCACCTGGAGGTGGAGCTGGCGCTGCACGCAACCGGCATCGGCCTGCTGATCACCACGCTGTCGCGAGAGGGCCTTTGCGCTCCGGACGTGCTGCTGCTCAACGAACGCTTCCGGATCCTGGAGCAGGCCTGGGGCGGCCAGTTCCTGCCCCGGGCCGTGGACATCGGGCAGACGATCGCGGTGTTCGACGGCTCCCAGGTCGATGGTTGGCACAATGGCTGGGTCCGGCACCTCCTCGGCCCGCTGATCGGGGGCGTGATGGACTGGCGCCTCACCCCGCACCCGGACCCGCGCGCCTTCGTCCACACCTGGTGGGGGCTGCCCCACCCGCCCACCGACGCCCTGTGGGAGCCATTCTCCTGGGTCGACGCCGCACCGGGCTCCAGCGCCCGCACCGACGACGCCACGATGGCCGAGCTGCGGCGCGACGTCGACTACCGCCGCTGGTGGGAGGGCGGCACCCGCTACGGCATCACCCGCTACAGCTTCGCCTGCATGCAGCAGGTCGGTCCGGGCCGCTTCGACGTCTCGCGGCACATGGCCGGGACCTACCGCGACCTCGTGTGCCTGCAGCTCCTCCGCCAGGCGCGACTGATCGACCTGGAGGAGGAGGCATCCCGACTCGCCCGGCACCTGTCGGGCCCCAAGCCCCACGACGCCGTCGACGACGCGCGGCGCCTGCGCGCCCACCTGCTGCAGTACGCCACCGCCCAGGACCTTCGGATGCCCGTCCACCAGGAACAAGGCATCGACCTCGCCGACCGCCTCGCCCGGCAGCTCCGCCTGGACGAGCTGCACGACACGCTGCACCGGGACGCGGAGCGGGCCGAGCGCTGGCTGTCCGAAGCCGCCACCAACCGGCTGTCGCACCGGGTGGGGCAGCTCACCCTCGTGCTGGCGGCGGTCGGGGTCTGGGCGGGCTTCGCCGGCGCCAACGGTCCCGACCAGGGCCTGCTCTCCCTCCAGGGGTCCTGGCCCTGGCCTTTCGCACCCGGCGTCGTCCCCTTCGTCCTGGTCAACGTGGCCGCGGCCGTCATCATCATCGCCGCCTTGTGGGCCGGGGGGCGCCTCGTCGATCACCTGCGCGGGTTGGACTGACCACGGCGGCCGCGCGGCCGGGACGTCCCGGCGGCCGGCCGGCCCCTACCCGCAGCCCCGCACCACCGCCACCGCCACCACCGGCACCAGCACCCCGGCCCCCACCAGCCACTTGCCGCGGCCGGTCAGCCCCTTGCGGCCCTTGAGCACGAACATGCCCGTCACCGCCAGCATGCACAGCACCACGGCGTAGAGGTCGGCCACCCAGGTCCACAGGCCGCGGGGGTGGTTGAGGTGCAGGCGGTTGAGGTCCCGCAGGATGAAGCGCTCCCGGGGACGCTCGACGATGGCGACGCCGGCCTGGACATCGGCCTCGACGGTCCAGCCGTCGTAGAAGAGCTGGATCTGGTGGGGGGAGGAGCGGAAGCTGTCCTTGGGCGGGCCCGGCAGGTCGAGGACCTCGACCAGGGCCCGGGCCATCGCCTGGCGGTCGGTGACCGGCAGGGGGTCGAAGTGCTGCTCCTCCCGGACGAACCGGAAGCTGGGGTTCCAGTCGTCGGTGTGGTTCACCGCCAGGCCGCTGATGGCGTAGACCAGCGTCATCCCCACGGCGAGGTAGCCGAGGTCCCGGTGCAGGATGTTGTTCCACCTGCGCCAGGGAATGCGCCGGCGGCGGGAGGAATCGCCCATCACCAGGGCCGGGTCAGTCCTGGACGACCGCGCCGGTCCCCTCGAGCTGGTAGTAGACCTCCGGTCCGGTGACGGTGGCCGGGTCGAACTCCTTGCCCTGTTCCTCGGCGTGGTGTCGGGCCCGCTCCACCGCCTGTTCCCGGGTCAGCTCGTAGCGGGCCAGGGTCCCTTCGAAGATGCCGGTCCGGCCCTTGACGTCGGGGGTGAAGACGATGACGCCATCCTGGACCTTGAACCGCAGGGTCTGGAACTCCTGGTCGCTGGCGATGGCCACCCAGCAGCCGCGCTTCTGGCAGACGTCGGTGATCCGGCCCTGCACCCGCACGGTCTTGCCGACCCAGGCGTCGGGGTTGGCGAGGATCGTGCTGATGGGGACGGTGTCCTGGCCATGGATCCCCTCGCCGTAGGTCGTGTCGGCCAGCGCCGGGGTTGCCGCGAAGGTCAGCAGGAGGGCGAACAGGGCGGTGCGCACGGAATGCTCCGGGGTGCGAGTCTCGGGATCAGCGAGCTAACCCCCCGCCGCGCCGGCCCCCATGTGGTGGTTGGTCGCTGCCCCGACGGGAAGGCGCCGGCCGTGCCGATACGCGCGACCCGGGGGCGCAGGGCTCCCTCCCCCCCCGGCTCGACGGGTACAGCGGGAGCCGCCCTCACCCCCCATCGAGCAGGCACGGGGCCCCCGACTGGCAGATCCGCCCCATGGGGCCCGGCGCCACCCCCACATCCCCGGCAGCCGCCAGGTCCGCCACGATGAGGTCCCGCAGGTCGGGCCCCTCGGCGACCACCTCGGCACCCTCCAGCATGGCATAGCCGTCGCCTCCGCCGAGCAGGAAGCTGCTGGTCACCGCCAGCACCGGCTGGTCGGGGGCCAGCGGCACGGGCGAACCGTCGGCGTCGAGGAGGTGCAGGTCGGAGACGCGGTTGGCGGCCGTGTCGTGGCGGAACGCCATGCCGGCGACCTGCAGCCAGTTGCCGCTGCCGGGCCAGCCGTCGGTGGCCTGCTCGACGACGGCCTGGAGGGTGGCGCCGTCGATGCGCACCAGGCGCAGCTTCGTGGGGTAGGGCAACAGCTCGTCGAGGTGCCGGCGGGTCAGCGCGGTGCCGGCCGGGATGTCCTTGTCGATGCGCAGCCCTCCGCTGTTGAGGAAGGCGACCTGGGCGCCCTGGTCGGCGAAGTGTCGCAGCGCGAGGTCGGCCACCCAGTCGCCGAGGCTCGTCTCCCGCGACCGGATGGCGGCCTCCTCGGCCTCCAGCCGCACCGCGGTGCGGCCGAGGACGGCGTCGAGGCAGGGAGCCTGTTCCCCGTGGTCGGCGCAGTAGGACCGTTCATGGTCGCGCAACCAGGCGTCGACCCGCGCCTGGACCTGGGGATCGGGGGCCACCGCCATGTCCAGGCTCACGATCTCCGGCGAGATGTGGGCGCCCCCTGCGTCCAGCCGGACGGAGGTGACGACGGCGCTCACCGCGTCGGCATCGGCCTTGACGACCTGGCGACCGTTGCTGGCCTGGCGCAGCATGTGCACGTGGTCGTGACCGCCGACCACCAGGTCGGGGCCGGCGTCGCCCAGGGTGTCGAGCAGGGCGAGGTCGTCGGCGACATCCAGGTGGGTCAGGGCCACGACGAGGTGCGCCCCGGCCCGGCGCAGGGCGGCGGCCTGCGCTCGGGCCGTCGCCACCGGGTCGGCGTAGCCGTCGATGTAGTCGGCGGAGGTGAAGTCGCCGCAGATGCCGATGATGCCGACCTTCGCCCCGGCGATCTCGACCAGGGCCGTGGGCACGAGGTTGCCGGCCTCGATGACCGGTCGGCCGCCCTCCTCGACGAACCGGACGTTGCTGTTCACCCAGGTGAAGTCCGACTCGGCGATGCGCTGCTGGAGCAGGGCGGCGTCCTCCATCCCGCGGCGGTCGAACTCGTGGTTGCCGAAGGTGGCGAACAGCAGGGGATCGAAGGCGTCGGGATCTCCGTCCAGCCACCCCAGCAGGTCGATCATCTGCGCGCCGTCGTAGGTCCGCGACAGCAACGAGGGGTACAGCAGGTCGCCGGCGTGCAGCACCAGCACCGGCCCCTCGGCTTCGAGGCGGCGGCGCAGGGTCCGGACCCGGGCCATGCCCCCGGCCCCGCTCTCCTCCCGCCCCTCGATGCGGTAGGTGTCGTTGATCGACAGGATGGTGAACCGGGTGTCCACCGGCGCCGGCGCCGGCGGGACCGGCTTGGCGCAGGCCAGGATGTACAGCAGGGAGACGAGCATGGCAGGCTCCGAAAAAGGTCTCGGCTATCTCAACACGGTGCGGCGCTGGGAACGAGGCCCCGCCCGGACGATCATGCAGACGCCGGTCTTCTCCATCCGCCAGCACGAAGCCCGATCGCCGCGCACCGGGCGGACCGCGCCCTTCCTGGTCCTGGACACCGCCGACTGGGTCAACGTCATCGCCCGAGACGGCCATGGCCACGTGGTGATGGTCGAGCAGTACCGCCACGGCACCGACTCGGTGACGCTGGAGATCCCCGGCGGCATCGTCGATCCGGGCGAGGACGCGGTCACCGCCGCGCTGCGGGAGCTGGCCGAGGAGAGCGGCTACCGCCCGGCACCCGGCGCGACGATCACGGCCATCGGCTGCGTCGAGCCCAACCCGGCCATCCAGAGCAACCGCTGCACGACGGTGCTGGTGGACCCGGTGCTCCCCGGCCAGGCGGCCCCCGATCCGCTGGAGGACATCGTGGTCCACCTCGTCGACGAAGCCGCGCTCGGGCCGCTGGTGGCCCGGGGGGTGATCACCCACGGCCTCGTGGTGGCCGCGTTGACCCACCTGCACCTGTACGAGTCCGGCGCACGGTGATCTCTCGCAGCACCTGGATCAAGCTCGCCGCCGGCTGTGCGTCGGTGCTCGCCGTGGCCGCCGCGTGCGGCGTGCTGCTCCGCGACCCCCTGGTCCAGTGGGGGACGCTGTTCCTCGGCCGGTTCGGAATGCAGGGGCTGTTCGTCGGCGTGTGGATCACCGACAGCAGCATCGTCCCCATGACCAGCGAGCCGCTCATCATGCTGGCCATCAGCGCCGGAGCCCGCCCCTTCGAGGTGCTGTTCCTGGCATCGCTGGCCAGCGCCTGCGCCGGTCCGACGGGCTGGGTGGCGGGACGCCTGCTGGCCGGTCACACCCCCCTCGGACCCTGGCTGGCCCGCCGCCACCCCGACGTCACCGGCTTCCTGACCCGGTACGGCGCCCGCTTCGTGGCCGTCGCCGCCCTGCTGCCCTTCCCCTTCGCGGTGAGCACCTGGCTGGCCGGCGCCAGCGCGGTACGCTTCCGGCACCTGCTGCTCGCCAGCCTGCTGCGCATTCCCAAGACGGTGTTCTACGGGCTGCTCATCGTCGGTGGCTGGGCCGCCACCGGCTGATCCGCGGGGCGCTACCAGGTGCCCGTGTTCGGCATGCTGACCCAGGGTTCTCGCGGGGGCAGCGGATCGCCCGCCTGGAGCAGCTCGACGCTGATGCCGTCCGGCGACCGGACGAAGGCCATGCGGCCATCGCGAGGCGGCCGGTTGATGGTCACACCGGCCTCCCGGAGGCGGTCGCAGAGGGCGTAGATGTCGTCGACCTCGTAGGCGATGTGGCCGAAATTGCGCCCCTGGGTGTAGGGCTCCTCCTGGTCCCAGTTCCAGGTCAGCTCCAGCGTGGCCGGATCGTCGGGGTGGCCGGTCGACAGGAAGACCAGGGTGAACCGGCCGGCCTCGTGGTCGCGGCGGCGGACCTCGTGCAGGCCGAGCAGCGAGAAGAACGACAGGGCCGCGTCGAGGTCGAGGACGCGGATCATGGTGTGGAGGTAGCGCATGGGGCCTCAGGATTCCGGGCGCTCCAGGCGGAGCACGGTGGGGGTTCCGAACAGGGGAGCCTCCAGCCGCAGCGTGTCGCCCTCGGTGGAGAACTCCCAGTCCACGCCGGACATGGCGTCGAGCGACCTGCGGACCGGCTCCAGGAAGGTCTCCGCGGGCAGGGCGAAGCGCCCCCCCATGCGGGGGTGGACGGTGAGCAGGTCGGGGGACAGCGCATCGAAGCGAAGCGCGCCGCGACCGGGGCCGTCGGCCCGCACCAGGTGGTAGCGACCGCGGCCGGTGCCGCTGACGCCGACCGTTCGCGCCAGTCCCAGCAGGTACGGGGTCGGCGGCCCGGCAAAGGCGTCGGCAAAGACGATGTCGATGTGGCCGTCGGCTCGCAGGTCCAGGTCGATGCCCCGGGCGGCGCCCGGACGGTCGCCGAAGGTCCCCCCGGCCAGTCGCCAGGTCCCCAGGGGCAGGACCGGTTGCCGGGCGAGGGGGATGGCGCCGCCGGACCGGGCGGGAACCAGGAATTCGCGATGTTCGCCGGGCAGCAGCGCCGTCCGGCCATGCCCCCAGTCCACCACGGTGCCGCCGGCATCGACGTCGAGCCGCAGCCGGACGAAGCTGAGGGGGGCAGCGTCGAGGGTCCCGCCGTCGGAGGGGTCGGGCAGCTCCCGGGCGCCCCCCCGGGTCAACGGCACCGGGCACCCCGCCGCCGGGCCGTGGCCGAGGTCGTCCACCCAGGCGCCGAAGGCGGCCCAGTCGTCGTCGTCCAGCGCGGGGCGCTCCCCCGCCGGCCAGTCCCGCCCCGCCTGCCGCGCCCAGCGCACCAGCCAGGCGCCTCGCCGGGGTGCCGCCGACAGGCCCACCTCCGGGTGCAGGAGCAGGTCGGCGGCCTCCGGCCACAACCACCCCAGCTCCGGTGCGGCCCGGTCCACCGCCTCGGCGGCCGGTCCCAGGGTCCACCAGGTGCGGGGCAGGGGCGCTCCGATCTCCTCCTGCAGGCCGGCGAAGGCGATCCCCTCCAGCACCAGCCCCGCCGCGCGCCGCCAGCGGTCCGGCGCCAGGGACGCCACCGCCGGGTGGGCCGCGGCCCAGGCTTCGTCGAGCGGGTGGCGGGTCCCGGGCCCGAGCAGCGCGCGATCGAGGGCGATGCCCCGCGGGGTCAGCCCGACTTCACCCGCCCGGGCCTCCACCACCGGCGGAAGCTCGGTCGGCCGCAGCGCCAGCCGGGCGATGGCCGGCTCCAACACCGCCCGCAGCGGCCCGGCAAGCGCCGCCCAGGCTTCATCGTCCGGCCATCGAAGGTCCACCCCCGTCCCGTAACCGGGGTCTGCGCCCTGCGGGGATCGTCCCCACCCCGGGTTGCTTCAGTGGAGCTCGGCGAACAGTCCCAGGACCGCCTGCCACGCCGCGGCGGCGGCGGGCGGATCGTAGGCGCTCCGCCGGTCGCAGAAGAAGCCGTGGCCGGCGTCGGGGAACACCCGCACCTCGTAGTCGACGCCGGCATCGGCCAGCGCCTGCCGGATGGCCTCGACGTGTTCCGGCGGGATGGAGGGGTCGCGCCCCCCGAAGAAGCACAGGATGCGGCCCCGGATCCGCGGCGCGAGGGTCAGGGTGGGGGGGCCGCCGCCCGGGCTCCAGTCGGGGATGCCCGCGCCGTAGAAGCTGGCGGTGGCGCCGATGGCCGGGTTCGCCGCCGCCCGGAAGGCGAGGTGTCCCCCGAAGCAGAAGCCGATGCAGCCGCGCGGCCCGGTCCGGGTACCGGGATCGGAGTCGAGCCAGGCCAGGCAGGCGGCGAGATCGGCGTCGAAGCCCTCGGCGGTGACGGTGGCCTTGAGCTTCTTGCCCCGCGCGATGTCGGCGGGCTCGTAGCCCAGGGACACCCCGGGCTCGACTCGGTGGTAGAGGTCGGGGGCGATGACCACCTTGCCCTCGGCCGCGATCCGCCCGGCGACGTCCCGGATGTGGTCGTTGACCCCGAAGATCTCCTGCAACAGGACCACCCCGGGGAAGGAGCCCGGGGCCACCGGCCGGGCGGTGAACGCCTGCATCGGCTGCCCGTCGACATCGAGGGTGGTCCAGGCGGTGGTGATCTCCATGGTGTTCCTCAACGGTGGAAGGATTCGGCCAGGCGGCGCTTCTGCACCTTGCCCATGGCGTTGCGCGGCAGATCCTGCACCACGCGAAGCTCCTTGGGGCACTTGTAGGGGGCGAGGTGCCGGCGGGCGTGGTCCCGGATCGCGGCGAGGTCGAGCCCGGACGGGGCGCGGCGGGGGTCGACGACGATGGCCGCGACCACCCGCTCACCGAGGTCGGGGTCGGGGACTCCGACCACGGCGGCCTCGGCCACACCCGGTGCGCCCTGCAGCACGGCCTCGACCTCGCGCGGGTAGACGTTGAATCCCCCGGTGATGATCAGCTCGCTCTGCCGCCCGACGATGGAGAACCGTCCGTCGGGGTCCATGACGGCGAGGTCGCCGGTGTGCATCCAGCCATCGCCCAGGGCGGCGTCCGTCTGCTCCGGCAGCCCGAGGTAGCCGGCGATCACCCCCGGGCCCCGGACCCGCAGCTCCCCCACCGCCCCAGGGGGCAGGAACCGGCCGGTCTCCGGGTCGGTGATCCGGGCCTGCACCCCAGGCAGGGGGAAGCCGACGGTGCCGGGGACCCGAGCCCCGTGCAGCGGGTTGGACAGCACGATCCCCACCTCGGTCATGCCGTAGCGTTCCAGGATCCGGTGTCCGAAGCGGCGGTGGAAGGCCTCCATGTCCGCCGCCGGCAGGGGAGCCGAGCCGCTGGTGAACAATCGCATCGCCGACAGGTCGACGACCACGTCGGCCGGCAGGGAGAGGAAGCGGTGGTAGAAGGTCGGCACCCCCATGAACACCGAGCAGCGCCGCGCCTCCAGCAGCTCCAGCACCCGCCGGGCATCGAACCGCTCGACCCAGCTCGTCGTGGCGGCGGCGTACAGGGCCCCGTACTGGGCCACGAACAGGCCGTGGATGTGGAACAGGGGCAGGGCGTGGAGCAGGTGGTCGTCCGCCGTCCAACCCCAGGCCGCGTCCAGGGCCGTGACCGTGGCCATGAGGTTGCGGTGGGAGATCATCGCGCCCTTGGGCCGCCCCGTGGTGCCGGAGGTGTACATCAGGGCTGCCAGCGCATCCTCGTCCCGCTCGGGCAGGGCGTCCAGCGGCAGAGGCGGCGTCGCGTCCAGCTCGGCCCGCAGGCGAGAAAGCGGCAGGGTGTCGGCGAGGACCGCCAGCCGCGGGCGCGCATCTTCCAGGTAGTAGGCCCGCTCTGCCGGCGGGTACCGGTCGTTGAGCGCCAGGGTGGTCGCCCCCAGCGCCAGGGCCCCGAGCTGCAGCTCCAGCAGGGCGAGGCAGCGGGGAAGCTGCAGCGCCACCACGTCGCCCGGCCCGATGCCGTGCGCCTGCAACCAGCCGGCCGCCGCCCGGGCCCGCCGGTCGAGGTCGGCGTAGGTCACCGGCGCATCGAGATCGGCGATGGCCCCCGCCGGCCGCAGGGCCACCCCCTCCATCCGACCCCGCTCCACCCAGCGTCGCCGGAATCGGTGGTAGGCACCCATCCCCCGCGCCTCAGAAGAAGTCCGCGACGAGATCGCGGATACTGGCCTGGAGGTCGGGATCGTCGGTCAGGGT
>RFKJ01000434.1 GCA_003694325.1 Deltaproteobacteria bacterium | reverse complement strand
GTCGTCTTGATGTCGAAGCAGGGGTCGTCGTCGGGCACCGGGTCGTCGTCCGTGGGGCCAACCTCGGCGTCGACGTCGATGAGGTAGCCCGCGGGCCAGCGGTTGTACTGGATGGTGGTGTAGCGGCTGGCTTCCGCGTCGATGAACACCACCAGCCGGTACGAGATGTGCTGTGGCGTCACATCGGTCACGCACATCCACACCTGGTCGGTGAAGTCCCCGTAGTCCACGGGGTACCACCACACGGGTGTGGCCACGCCATCGTCCAGGACGCCTTGCAGAAGGAAGAGGCGGATGAGTTCAGCGCCACCAAGGCTCTCCTGGCCCGTGCCGTCCCAGTGGTAGATCCCCGGGTAGTCGTTGGGGTCCCCGGGCTTCTTCGCCCAGTCCAGGACCAGGTAGGTCGCGCCGATCTCCGGCTGCTCCACCCAGTCCCAGGAGATGGGGTCGTCACACACGCTGGCCCCCACGGTGGATGCCTGCATGGCCAGCAGGAAGCCAGGATCGACAGAGTTGTCCACGCTGGCCGGCTGGACGTCCCAGAAGTACGCCCGGCCGTGTACCGAGGGCATCCGCAGGTGCACCAACCCCGCACCCAGCTCTTCGCAGAACTGGTAGGGATCGTCGGTGTCCGGCAGCCCGTCGTCGCCCGTGTCGGACGGATCCGGGTCGGTGGTCCCCGCATCGGATCCCGGGGGCAGGGCCCCGCCCGATCCGTCATCCGTTGGGGACGAACCCGCCAGGTCGCCGGCAGCATCGTCGGAGCCGACCGAACAGGCGAGCGCCCACAGCACCACCACCATCATGGCCAGATCCCCGACCAGATGAGGTACTGTGGCACCAACAGCTCGTAATGATGCAGTCCTCCGCTGCCATCATCGTACTTCTTCCAGTAGGGGCTGTTCCAGTTCTTGACGTCGAAGTTGAGCTGCACCGGGGGGCCTTCGTTCGGGTCCAAGGGCGCCAGGTACAGCGCGCCGCGGATCCAGTCCGGCGTGATCGAGCTGATGCACACGTCCACGAAGTCGCTGGTCTTGAACGTCTGTGGATTGGTGCCGTAGTACCACACGTCCTGACCGTCCTCTGTGAGGAAGTGGACATCGGCGTCCATCCAGACCCCGCCCAAGGCCAGGGACGACCGCTCGTCGAGGGTGGACCCCAGCACGTCGGCAGGCCCCCCCGCGAACAGGTCGACGAAGGACAGCGTGTTGAATTCCCCATAGTGGTCCACACCGTCGGGGGGGGCCTCCCCCTCGGCGTCGATTGTGTAGTTGCCGATCTCGATCCACAGATCGAGTTCGTCATGCCAGGCCATGCTGTTCCCGTCGTACCAATCGGCACCAACATACCCCTCTGACGCATTCAGCACCACGGCATCATCGCCCAATGGTGGACAGTCATAGGTGGGCAGCGGCGCCCACCACCCGGTGTCGGGCGGACGGGCGGGGTGGTAGCGCCCAGCCGTCCGATCGGCTGCGCGGGCAGGCGCGGCTTCCCGCCCGCTGGGGAGCACCCGGGACACCAGGTCACAGCCAGCCAGCAGCAGGCTGCCCCACAGCAGGGCGGGGATCATCGTGGCTCCGCGGCCACGCTGGCGATGGACAGCGGCCGGGGACAGGTGAGCAGGCGTGGGTACTGGCTTTGACCGAGGGTGAGCGTCCACGCCGTCGCCCAACCCACCGGCGACGACGGAGAAGGCGGCAGCAGGGCCGATGCGGCGTGGAACCACAGGGTCAGTGGGTACCCCCCGGCATCGGCCGCCCCGGTCACCATGTCCGTCGGCTGCAGGAAGTACTCGGTCACCGACAGCGACGCCGACGACGACCGGGACGAGAGGGAGGTGCCGGTCAGGGTCAGCTCGCAGCAGATCCCCGCGCTGGTGTGGTCCGGGTCCATGAACAGCAGGTAGGCAAAGGCCGGGGCCCCGCCTACGGGATCGGAAAATTCGATCACCCAGACATCGTGCGGGGCCGTGTACCACGCCTCTGGTGGCTGCCAGACTTTATGAACATCAGCGACGGTGGCATCATCGACCCCCGGAAACTCGGCCCCCGGCACATCGAGTCTCCGGCAGCTTCGATAGGACCCCAGCAGCGTCCCGAAGGGCTGGTAGGCGTCATAGGCGGGCCGCTGGTAGGCAACGCTGGGGTCGTTGTCGGTGGCGTGCTGGTCCCGTCGCAGCCCCATGCCCGCGAAGGTGCCGGACGGCATCGACATGGGCGTGTGCCAGCCCACGATGTCCGCCCCGGCACACCGAGCGGCTGCCAGGCGGCACCACAGGGCGATGGCCTGGTAGTCGTTGGCCCCCGTCGGTTGCGTCGCCGTGACGAAGCGGTCACCCAGGCGCACACAGGACACCCGGTCCGGGCGGTTCGTCGGCAACAGGCCACGCTCCAGCTCTGGGGCGTCGAACTCCGGGTAGCTGGGGATCCCATCGGTGCGGACCCCACCGGATTCGCAGCCCCAGTCGTATTCGGCACCATCCGGCGTGCGCCCGGCGTCCCCGGTCTCGCACACGACGTTCACGCCCCCCTCCTGCACGGACAGCAGCGCGCCCGGGGCGCCGCGCTTCTCATCGTCCAGCATCCGGCGGAGCGACAGCAGGTCAGCGATGATCCACGACAGCGGCTGGTAGTCGGCCTTGTGGTGGTAGTAGTGGTTGTCGAGCCCCGCGATCAGGTCCTGCACCGTCGGCGGATCGTTGTAGCCAAAGGGGTTCGCTGCGACAGCGTCACCCACCCGCTTGACGACGCGCCCGATGAAGCTGAAGCGCCCCGGCCAGGTCATGGTCGGCCGAGGCGGCGCCTTCTCTTCCAGGGTGTACGACGCCACGGCCGGCAGCCACAGGGGCACCCACTCGGCCTGCTCCCAGATGGCGGACGCACACCAGTAGTAGAAGTCCGCCCAGGACTCCGCGTCCCCCTCGTAGTCATCACCGGTCGCTTCCGGGGTCCGGCAGTGGCGGTCCGTCAGCTCGTTGCCGAGTTCTATCCCCGCAAAGTACCGCGAGATGTCCACGCCGTGGCTGCCCAGCAGCTCCACGCGCAGCGACTCCAGCCAAGCGCCGACCGCGCGGGCCATCACCCGGTAGTAGTGCAGCTTGTAGTTGCGCGAGGGATCGATGGTGGCGACGTCCCAGGCTGTGTTGAGGTCACCGTCCGAGTTGAAGGCATAGGTCACGCCGTCGTCGGCGACGACGGTCTGGCCGACGTGGTCGTCGCTCCACACCGCGGGCAACGGCTGTGCGTGCTGGCCTGTCTCGTCCGCTGGGCCAGCCGAGTCTTCGCCTCCGCCCAAGGTCAGGAAGGTGATGAGCAGCTCGAGGTCAATGCCCTCAGCGATGAGCACGTCGGTGATGAAGCTGCGCAGCCAAGCCAACGGCGCGCTGCTCTGCACCTGCGTGGCGACCGCATCCAGGTCCAGCGGGATCCCCGCACCGCCGTCGTCGGGCCCGGGGAACATGGCGTTGAGCAGGATCTGCATCCGCCCGGGGTGCCAGGCGACCGTACAACCGAGCTGCTGCAGGTCCCGTGCGATGTGGCGCGCGTCACCGAACGACGTCTCTGCACGGTCTTCAGAGTGAAACAGCTTGGCCGTGCTGACCGCCAGGTCGAAGCCCCGGGTCGACGACAGCCCCGCGGGGGTGCCCGGGTCCTTCGGTTCGAAGGAACCCGGTTCCACCGGGACCAGCGTCGCAGGTGTCGGTGCTTCTGGCGTCCACGCAGCCGACTGCGGCGACACAGCCTGCGACCACGTCCCGCCCCCCGCCGTCGCCAGCACGGCCAGCGCCCGGTCTTCACACGACGTGAACACCACCGCGCGGGTGTCGTCGCCGTTGAACAGGCGGCCGGACACCGCGCCGGCAAGGTCGGACAGGGTTCGCATGGCTCGCCGGCGTGCCGACAGCGAAAAGCGGCGCGGCGTCAGCCGCACCCGGCAAGCCGGCGGCAGCTCGGCGATCGTGTGAGCCCGCAGCATCATCCCTCCCAGTGTAGCGCAGGTCGAGGACCCCGGAACCGCCGCGCGATGCCGCCACGCACCACGCGACGCGACCGGGACGCGCGGAGATCATGGCAGCACGGCCGCCCAGAGTTCGAAGTCCAGCCCCACCTCGTCCATCTTGTGGACCTTCACCGTCCCATCGCTCTGGCTGACCCGTCGCTTGCTCTTGAAGATCTGACCCTTGTACTTGGGCATACGCCCTCCCATGTCGACGTCCCGCGTCGAACCGATGTTCCGCCAGCCATGTGCGGACGAATTCTGGCTACCCCCCCCCACCCCGCTGTGTCAAGCACTTTTCTCAACTTTCTTTGTGGAGCCTGGTCCTCCCCGGGCGGCACCGGCAAGCCCTGCGCAACGGGCTCGACCTCCGTGCGCGGCCGACGCTCGCCCGCCGGCCGCCACCGCGAGGGCATCGGCCAATGCGTCTTCACCGCCGCGAGTGCAGCCCGCCACGGTAGACGGTATACTGTGGCAGATCTTCTCGGAGGCGCCATGTGGTTGCTGCTCGTTGCCGTCAATTGCCAAAGCATCGACCACACCAATGCCCGCTCGGCCGACAGCGGCGGCGGGGGGACCGTCGACGATCCCGGCGTGGACTCGGCCTGCAGCGAAGCCTGGGCCATCGACCGGGGCATCGGCCAGACCTGGCAGTGGAGCGTGATCGACGACTGCATCGATTGCTTCTGCTCATACTCGCAGACCCACCAGGGCCTGCAGGACCATGACGGTGAGAAGCTCTACCGGATCGACGAGGCGGGCACGTGGGGCGGAGAGGGGCTGACGATCACCGGCACGCGGACCCTGTGGCTGCGCTGCGACGACGACGGCATCCACCTCGTCGCCGACGAGCGACAGGAGAGCCACGACGACTGGAGCGGCGACCCCGTCGACTACACCTGGACCACGACCTGGGACCCCGCCCTGGACCTGCTCCCCCGGACGCTGGCGGTCGGTGACTCCTGGACCTGGAGCGCCGTCCGCACGGTGACCGGCTCCCCGGCCCCGGGGCTCGAGCCCGGCGAGGAGAGCTTCGAGGGCACGGCCGCGGTCACCGCCCTCCACGACACCGACACCTTCGTCGGCTCCCTGCCGGCCTGGCGGGTCGAGGGACTGCCCCAAGCCATGCACCTCGGCACCCCCGACGCCTGGTGGAGCGGTGCCGCCGGGGGCCCCATCGCCGACGGCTGGCACCGGCTCGCCGCCACCCCCTGACC
>RFKJ01000433.1 GCA_003694325.1 Deltaproteobacteria bacterium | reverse complement strand
GCCCTCGATTTGGCCGGCCAACAGTCGGGCCAGACGTTTTACTTCCTCGCCGAGGCGTATCACAAACAGGGCAAGAAGACCGAGGCGCTGAACGCCGTCGCGGACTACTACACGAGCCGGCCGGCGCCCGGTGTCCCGCGCTTCGTGGTGCTGGCGACCGACGGAGGCCCGAACTGCCACCCCGACCCGCCGGTCCACCACACGATGTGCGTCTGCACGGGCGGGCCGATGGACTGCCTCGATCCCGTGTACGGCCCGCTCAACTGCATCGACGACGTGCGCACGCTCGAAGTGATCGAGCGGCTCCACGGCGAGCTCTCGATCCCCGTCTACGTGATCGGCATCGACGACCCCTCGCGCCCCGACCTGGCCGACGTGCTCGACCGCATGGCGGTGGCTGGCGGCCGGCCCCGGGACGTCGACGGCACGGCAGTATATGCCTCCGGTGGACGCACTGCTCATCCCTCGCCCCGGGAACCCGATGAACCGCCTGCACCGACAGCTCGCCGCCCTGCGGGCCGCGCGTCGTCGGCTCGCCGCGCGTCGGGCGCCGACGGCCCCGGACCGTGTCCTGCCCGCCCGGCTCGTGCTGCGCCTCGACGACGGAGACCTGCCGGCCCGGATCGACGCCGGGGGCCCGCCGCTGACGCCGGCGCGGTGGCGGGTGTTGCTGGTGCAGGCCATCGACCGGCTCGGCCCGGTGGAGGTCACCCTCCAGGCGCCCCGCAGCGCGGGCAGTCCCCTCGCCGCGGAGCTGCTGCGCTTCGTACACCGCCTCGACTGCGCCACGGTGCTGGTGACCGACGGTCCCGGTGTCGACCTCGACAAGGCCCGCGAGCTGTGGGACAGCGGCCTGGGTCTCGTCCGGGTGCGGCTCGGCGGGGTGTCGGCCGAGACCCACCGGGCGGTGGTGGGGAGCGATCTGGACGATGCAGTGGGGGCCCTGCAGGCGCTGTCGCGCGCTCGCGACCAGCGCCGGGCGGCCGGGCGCATCGAGGTGGTGCTGCCCTGGCGCGGGCCGGCCGCCGAGGAGCTGCGGGCGGTGGTGGGCTTTGCCCGGCAGGCGGGCGCGGACGGCTTCCGGCTCGACGCCCCGTGGCGCTCGGCGGACATCCCCGCCGACCCCGAGGCCCTCGATGGGCTCGACGCCATCGCGCCGGGCTTCGACCACACCCCGGCCGGTTGCATCGACGAGCTGCACGCCATGGCGGCCCATGGCGACGGCGGGCCCGGCATCCCCCGCGACGTGGCCCCGGCCCGGCGTCGCCGGTGGCGGTGCACGGTCGGGGGCGAGCGGCTGGAGCTGCACGCCCGGGGAGCGCTGTACTGCTGCCCGTTCAAGGAACCCATCTCCACCGACCTCGCCGGGACGGACCTGCCCGAGGCCTGGGCCGCGGCGGGCCTCCACCTGCAGGCCATCGCCCGCTGCCCCCGCGCCTGCGCGCACTCCGAGCTGGCGCCTCGCCCGATCCTGGCGCTACCTTGAACGCCCTGAGCTGATGAAGGCCGGAGCCGACATGCCCATCCACGACTCACGCATCCGGATCGACGAACTGGCCGACGAGGGGCGGGACGTCCGCTTCGGCCAGGATGACGCCTGGGCCCTCGCGGCCGCCACCGAGGCCCTGGAGGGCGAGGTGTCGGGCCTCGTCGCCGCGCTGCACATCGAGCGCATCGCCGAGGTGGTGCGGGTCAGCGGCCGGGCCAGCGCCTCGGTGGTCCGCGGCTGCGATCGCTGCGGGGGCCCGGTGCGGCTCGACCTGGGCGGTGACGTCGAGCTGCTGTACGAGCCGACGCCGCACCCGGCCCTGGTCGAGGACCGGATCCTCGATGAATCGGAGCTGGACATCGGGTTCTACGACGGGCGGCAGCTCGACCTGGTCGACGTCCTGATGGAGCAGCTCGCGCTGTGGCTGCCGGTGCGGGTCCGGTGCACCGATCCCGGTGTCCACCAGGTAGGGGAGGCGTGGACCTGCGCCCTGCCCGACGCCGAGGAGGGCCCGGACCTCACCCGGCAGAATCCGTTCGCCAACCTGCGGCTGCCGGAATAGAGGCCGCCGGTTGCGTGCGACCGGCGGGTCGCGCTGCGCACGGGTGACCCGGCGGATCGCCTCGATCTCCTCGCCGTCGTCCGTGCTCCACCCTGAATCCCTGACGGGACCCGAGGGCCCCCATGGCTGTTCCCAAGAAGCGTACGTCCAAGACCCGCAAGCGGATGCGTCGTTCCCACCACGCCCTGAAGGCCACCGCCGCGATCGACCTGTGTGAGACCTGCGGCGAGCCCAAGCTGCGGCACCACGTCTGCCTGGAGTGCGGCCAGTACCGCGGCACCCAGGTGATCGAGGGGCGCCAGGGCTGACCGGAGTGGCTGCCGGTCCCGTGATCGCCCTCGACGCGATGGGCGGGGACCACGCTCCCGATGCCATGGTCGCCGGCGCCGCCCGGGCGGTGCGGGCCGGGCTCCGCGTCCTGCTGGTCGGCGATGCGGACCGGCTGCGTCCGCTGGTGCCGGCCGGCGTCGACATCCCCATCCACCACTGCCCCACGGCCGTGGCCATGGGGGAACGCCGCCCGACCCAGGCGGTGCGGGCGTCTCCGGCGCCGAGCGTCGCCGTCACCATGCGGCTGGTGGCCGAGGGGCGGGCTGCGGCCGGGGTGAGCTGCGGCCACACCGGGGCGACCATGGCCGCGGCACTGTTCTCCCTCGGTCGCCTGCCGGGGGTGGAACGGCCTGCCATCACCATGGTCGTGCCCCGGGCCGACGGCGGGGAACTGACCATCCTCGACCTGGGCGCCAACGTCGACTGCCGACCGGCCCACCTCGCCCAGTTCGCGGTCATGGGCAGCGCCTTCACCCGCCGGGTCCGGGCGGTCGAGCGGCCCCGCGTCGGACTGCTCAGCAACGGCGAGGAGCCGGGCAAGGGCGACGAGCGGGTCCAGAAGGCCGGGCCGCTGGTGGCCGCCACCGGGGTCCACTTCGTCGGCAACATCGAGCCGACCGCGGCCTTCGGCGGGGGCTGCGACGTGCTGGTCTGCGACGGCTTCGTCGGCAACATCATGCTCAAGACGGTCGAGGCGACCGCCGCGGTGGTGACCCACATCGTGCGCGAGGAGATCCTCGCCCACCGCTCGGCCCGGGCCGGAGCCTGGCTGCTGCGTCCGGCGCTGCGGCGGATCCGCGAGCGCACCGACGCCTCCTCGCTGGGAGGCGCGCTGCTGCTCGGCGTCGACGGCGTGGTGGTCGTGGGCCACGGACGCTCCGACGCCCAGGCCGTCAGCAGCGCGGTCCGCTACGCGGCCCGGTGCGTGGAGGAGGGGCTCGTCGATGGCGTGCGGGAGGCGATGGCCGCCGGGTGAGGGGAGCGCGGTCGGCCCGTCGTCCGGCTCCCGCGGCGCCCGGAACGCGCTTGCCACCCCTGGGGGCCTGCAATAGTGGCCATCGCCTCGGCGGGTTGCCAGCCGCCGCACGTCCCTGCACCTCCCACCTGCCGGAGCCCACCATGGCGGACAAGGAAGCCACGATCCAGAAGCTCAAGGAGCTCGTCCACCAGTCCCTCGGGGTCAAGCTCGAGGAGATCACGCCCGACGCCTCCTTCATCGACGACCTGGGAGCCGACAGCCTCGACATCGTCGAGCTGGTGGTGCACATCGAGGACGAATTCGACATCAAGATCCCGGACGAGGAAGCCGAGAAGATCACCACCGTCCAGGATGCCATCGACTACGTCACCAGCCAGCTCGACTGACGGCGGCCCGCTCACCCGGGGGTGCACGTGCGGCGCGTCGTCGTCACCGGCCTCGGTGCCGTGAGCCCCTGCGGGCTCGACGCCGCCGCGACCTGGGAATCGGTCGCCGCCGGCAGGTCCGGGATCCGGGCGCTCACCGCCTTCGACACCACCGACCTGCCGGTTCGCATCGGGGGACAGGCCTGGGGCTTCGACCCGGAGTCGGTGGCCGGGCGCCAGGAGCTGCGCCGACTGGACCGGTACACGCAGTTCGCCGTCGCCGCCGCCGACGAAGCGATCCGCCACGCGGGCCTCGCCGACGCGCTGCCGCTGGGCGAGCGCGCCGGCGTCTACATCGGGTCGGGGATCGGCGGCATCACCACCATCGAGGACCAGGCCCGCAGCTTCCACGCCGGCGGGTTCCGCCGGGTGTCGCCCTTCTTCCTGGTGCGAGCCCTGGGCAACCTCGCCACCGGGGTGGTCTCCATCCGGGTGGGGGCGCGCGGCCCCAGCCTGTCGGTGTGCACGGCCTGCGCGACGGGCAACCACAGCATCGGGGAGGCCTGGCGGGCGATCCGCAGCGGGGACGCCGACCTGGTCATCGCCGGCGGCGCGGAGGCCCCCCTGGGACCCCTGGGGCTGGCCGGCTTCGCCATGATGCGGGCCCTGTCCCGCCGCAACGACGATCCGGCGGCCGCCAGTCGCCCCTTCGACGCCGACCGCGACGGGTTCGTGATGTCCGAGGGGGCCGGCGTGCTGGTGCTCGAGGCGCTGGACCACGCACGCGCCCGGGGCGCCACGCCGCTGGCCGAGCTGGTCGGCTACGCCCTGACCTCCGATGCCCACCACGTCACCGCCCCGCCGGACGGACACGAGGGCGCCGCCCGGTGCATGCGCCTGGCCCTGGCCAGCGCCGGGCTGTCGCCGTCCGACGTGGACTACATCAACGCCCACGGCACCAGCACGCCCCACAACGACGTGGCGGAGACCGCCGCCATCCGGGCGGTGTTCGGGGACCACGCCGATCGCCTCGCGGTCTCGTCGACCAAGTCGGTCACCGGCCACCTGCTGGGGGCGGCCGGCGGCCTGGAGGCCGTGCTGTGCGTCCAGGCGCTGCGCGAGGGCTTCATCCCCCCCACCGCGAACCTCGACCGGCCCGGCGAGGGGTGCGACCTCGACTACGTGCCGCACCGGGGGCGCGCCGCCGACCTGCGGGTGGTCCTCAGCAACTCCTTCGGGTTCGGCGGCACCAACGCCTGCATCGTGCTCCGCCGAGCCGACTGAACCGGGACGCCTACCACGGGAGAAGCCATGCGCATCGCCGCCGGATCCGATCACGCCGGCCTCGACCTCAAGCTGCTGCTGGTCGAGCACCTCCGCAAGCTGGGGCACGAGGTCGAGGACCTCGGGACCCACAGCGCGGAGAGCTGCGACTACCCGGACTACGCCGCGGCCGTCGCCCGGGCCGTCCAGGCCGGGGACGCCGACCAGGGCCTGCTGGTCTGCGGCACCGGGGTGGGGATGGCGATCGCGGCCAACAAGCTGCCCGGAGTGCGGGCGGCGGTGGTGTCGGATACCTTCTCGGCCCACGCCACGCGGCAGCACAACGACGCCAACGTCCTGTGCCTGGGCCAGCGGGTCGTCGGTCCGGGCCTGGCGCTCGACATCCTCGACGCCTGGCTGGCCGCCCGCTTCGAGGGCGGACGGCACCAGCGCCGGGTCGACAAGATCGAAGCACTCGCCCGGCACGGGGACACGGGCTGATTCGACCCGCCGCCCCGGTTCCCTGCCCCCGCTCGCCGTGTGGCCCCCTGGAGACCCTCGATGACCGCCTCCTCCTCCTCCCTGCTCGCCTCCCGGGACCCGGCGGTCTACGCCGCCATCACCGCCGAGCTGCACCGGCAGCAGCTCGACCTGGAGCTGATCGCGTCCGAGAACTACGCCTCGGAGGCGGTCCTCGAGGCGGCCGGCAGCGTGCTGACCAACAAGTACGCCGAGGGGCTGCCGGGCCGGCGGTACTACGGGGGCTGCGAGCACGTCGACCAGGTCGAGAACCTCGCCCGCAAGCGGGCGCGCCGGCTGTTCATGCCGGTGGATGCCGCGGGGGAGCCGATCTGCGACATCGGGGTCAACGTCCAGCCCCACGCCGGGGCCCAGGCCAACAACGCGGCCTACCTGGCCATGGCCGCGCCGGGGGACACGCTGCTGGGGTTGGCCCTGTCGCATGGCGGCCACCTCAGCCACGGAGCCTCGGTCAACGCGTCGGGCAAGCTGTACCGGGCCGTGCACTACCACCTGGGGCCCGACGGCCGGATCGACTTCGACGAGGTGCGGGACATCGCCCGGCGGGAGCGCCCGCGGGTCATCGTCTGCGGGGCCAGCGCCTACCCGCGGATCATCGACTTCGAGGCCTTCCGGGGGATCGCCGACGAGGTGGAGGCGGTGCTCATGGCCGACATCGCGCACATCGCCGGCCTCGTCGCCGGCGGCGTCCACCCCAACCCCTTCCCGGCCTGCGACGTCGTCACCACCACCACCCACAAGACCCTGCGCGGCCCCCGCGGGGGCATGATCATGGCCCACCGGCGGCACATGAAGGCCATCAACTCGGCGGTCTTCCCCGGCACCCAGGGGGGCCCGCTGATGCACATCATCGCCGCCAAGGCGGTGGCCTTCGGCGAGGCCCTCCAGCCGTCCTTTTCGGCCTACGCCCGCCAGGTCGTCGACAACGCCCGGGCGATGGCCGAGCAGCTCATGGCTCGCGGGCTGTCGCTGGTCAGCGGCGGCACCGACAACCACCTGATGCTCAT
>RFKJ01000432.1 GCA_003694325.1 Deltaproteobacteria bacterium | reverse complement strand
CCCCGACGCGCCCTCCCCGACGCGCCCTCCCCGACGCGCCCTCCCCGACACATCGTCGCGCCTCGTCAATGCCCGTTGCCGCTGCCGCCCCCGCGGCTACCCTGTGGGACAGGTCCCGAGGCGTCCGAGGCCTCGTCGACCCAGGAGTTCGTGGTGGCCGCAATCCACGCCAACGGCACGGGTGTCCGCCACGCCATCTCGCGGGCGCTCGCAACCCAGAACCTCGCCCCCCTCGACGCGACCTTCCGGGTCAAGCGGGCCCGGGTGGACCTCGACGACGTGGGCGAAGTCGCCCGGGCGGAGGTGTCCATCGACATCCTCGACCCCGCGCGGCTGGAGGGAGCCTCCGACGCCGAGCTGCTGGGCGTGGTCAACCCCGACGGGCGCCACCCGCTCATGGTCCGGCTGCCGGGCGACGGCACCGTCCCTCCCTTCTACATCGACATCCTGCCGGTGAGCTGGAGCCGGTGGATGGAAGAGCACGAGGTGACCCTGCCGCCGGGGACGGACCGCTACTGCCCCTACGTCGGCGCCAGCTTCGAGGAGGCGCAGGCCTTCGCCGCCAGCCAGGGCAAGCGGCTGCCCACCGAGGCCGAGCTGCGCCACGCCTGGGGGGACCGCCCGCTGCCCTGGGGCGACCTCGCCGATCCCTCCCACGGCCGGGTCGGCCGGCCGCGCTACGACGTCATCCCCGAAAACGGGATGCATCCCCCCACCCGCACCGGGATCTTCGATCTCGGCGCCTGGCTCTGGCAGTGGCTGGCCGACGGCCGGGTGGCCGGCGGGGCCCCGGCCGACGTCTCCTTCGCCCGCCCGGCCGAGGGTGCCTGGCCCATCGGCATCCGCCTGGTCCAGGACGCCTGACCGAGCCGCCGGCCGGCAGGGCTATACTCCGGGCCCCTGCTCTCCGACGGGAGGGACCGCGTGACGGCCCTGGCCATCCTGACCCTGCTCGGCTGCTTCAAGCCCTACGACGAGCTGCCCGTCCTCGACTTCGCCGAGGTCCCCTTCGACAACGGCCTCGTCGACAGCGCCGACGCCCGGGTGCGCACCTTCTCCACCGGCCTCCCCTGCCCCGATGGATCGCGGGCGCGGTTCCACCTCGTCTACCGGGCCGACGTCACCGAGCCGGTCCCGGTGGCCGTCGTCCTGCACTCCGGCGCGTTCGACTACGTGCTCAACCCCGAGGCGCCCCCCGACGACCCCATCCACGGGGCGACCTGGCGGGCCGAGAGCCGGCTCCGCCAGGACTGGGCCGACGAGATGGTCTGGGACACGCTGGGGATGTACCCCGAGCCGGTGGAGCCGGCCGAGGACAACCAGGGAGCGCTGCCCGCCGCCCTCGTCGACGCCGGCGTCGCCCAGCTCCACCCCGGAAACTGCTGGGGGGACCTGTGGCACAACGAGGAGGGGTACCAGGACAACGACTTCGCCTACGAGAACATGGCCCGCAACGGCCGGACCTTCGCCTGGTGGATGATCCGCATCCTGTTCGAGGAGGGGTTTGCCGAGACCCAGGGAATCGCGCTGCCGATCACCCCATCCGGCGAGCTGTTCCTCGCCGGCCTGGGTGAAGGAGGACGAGGCGTCGTCGAGCTGCTCACCCACGACGGGATGCCACCGGTGACCGGGGTCCTGCTGGACAGCAGCCCCGATCTCCTGTCGCCCTACCTCGACCCCATCGCCGAGCTGACCTACGAGGCCGAGGGGATCCGCCGGCTCTGGCCCCGGGAGCAGGACCGGGCGGAGATCGACGACTGGTCCCTCCTCGCCCTGCTGCAGGCCCACGAAGCGACCATGGCGTCTCCGCCGGCGAAGGCGGGCACCGGCGCCGACACCGGAAGCCCCGACCCCGCCGACACCGGGAGCCCCGACTCCGGCGACACTGGCGGAGGGGGAGATGGTGGCTTCGGCGATGGTGGCTTCGGCGATGGTGGCTTCGGCGACAGCGGGGAGGACACCGCCGCGACCGAAGCCGAGACCGGCGGCCTGGACGACCTCGCCGCCCATGACCTGCCCACCCGCATCGTCTACGTCTGGTCCCAGGGCGACCCGCGCCAGCCGCAGGCCAGCACCGCCCCGACCGCGGCGGCCCTGGAGGGCACCGACAGCGCCTGGGTCATCGACACCCGGGCCCGAGGCCACGTGTTCACCAACGCCGACGTGGCCTCGGCACGCACCCTGGTCGACTTCCTGCTGACCGGAGAGCGGGGCGAGCTGGCCTGGCAGTCCGACTCCGGAACCGAGGGACCCGACGGGCTGTCGCGGCTGCCGGAGTGTGCACCCTGACCGACACCACCCCGGCTGCCCCCCCGGTCGAGGGCCGCCCCGTGCAGGTCGCGCGCCCGTCGTCGTTGACCGGCACCATCTCGGCCCTGGTGCCGCCCGGGGTGTTCGCCCTGGCGGGCTGGCTGGCCTGGGGCGGGCTGCTCGACGGGGCGCTGCTCGGCGTGCTGACCTGGCTCCTCCTGCGCGTGGTCATCGTGCGCCTGGTGCTGACCCGGCACCACCACCGCGGCGGACGCTGCGCCCGGGCCGGAGACTGGGCCGGGGCGCTGGCGGCGTACCGCGACAGCGCGGCGTTCTGGGCGGCCCACCCGCACCTGGACCGCTGGCGGGGGCCGCTGCTCGGCAGCGCGGTGCGCTGGCCCTACCGGGTGCTGGCCCTGTACAACCAGGCGCTCTGCCTGAGCCGGCTGCACCGGCACGACGAGGCCCGCGCCCTGCTCGACACCCTCGGCCGGCTGGCCCCCGGAATGGCGGAAGCCCGCGAGCTGCGCGGCTGGCTGGACCGCCCGCCGCCGACCGGCGGGTCGGAGGCCGACTGGTTCGTCGGGGGGTGACCGCCCGGCCCCCTGCGGGCCGCACGGCGCTCCCGCCTCATGGAAGCATCTCCCTCCAGCAAGCACCTCCCTGTCTGGGGGGGTCGCGTGGCCCGTTTGGTCGGCCGCCCCGTCGTCGGCACCCGCGCGGCGGCGACGGGCGGCGAGGGGCGGTGG
>RFKJ01000431.1 GCA_003694325.1 Deltaproteobacteria bacterium | reverse complement strand
GGCTGCGACGCCGCCGACGGCTCGACCTGTCGCCGGGTCCTGGGCCTGCAGCACGCCCTGCAACCCAACCTCGGGGCCCGGGCCGGCCTGCGGGACCTGCGGGGCTACGACCTGCCGGTGTCGGTGGACACCGAGCGGTTCATGGCCGCCCTGGACCCCCGCCTGGTTCGGCCGTGGTTCTCCGTCGCCGCCCCCCCGCCGGCCCCCCTGCTCGACCTCGCCTGCGTGGGGGCGGTGGTGTCGCCGACGCCGCTTCCCCGGCTCCGGCGAGACCTGGAGCCCTGGGACCACGACGCCCCTTCCGCCGTGTACCTCCGCCCCGATCCCGGTCCCCGGGCCTGGCTGGCGACGGCTCCCCGGCTGGCACCGAGTCCCGGCGCCGCGCTGCGCGCCGCCGCCCGGGACCCGGATGTCCGCAGCCGGCCGCCGGTCGAGGGGCTGTCCGGCACCTGGCCGGATCGGGGCCGCCAGGTCCCGCTGGTCCCGGTCGAGGAGGGGCCCGACCGCGTCCGCATCGCCGTCGATCCGCCGGCCCCGGCGCTGCTGGTGCTGGCCGATGCCTGGGCCCCGGGCTGGCAGGTCGAGGTGGACGGCGCACCGGCCGCGCTGCTGCGGGTGGCCGGCGTGTTTCGCGGCGTCGTGGTCCGGCCGGGCGACCGCGAGGTCCGGTTCACCTACGCGCCCGCGGGGTGGCGCGTTGGGCTGCGGCTGGCCCTGGGGGGCGTGGTGGTGACGGCGCTGCTGGGGTGGCGGCGGCGGTGATGGGGGACTCGGGGCCCTTGTGCCGGTCGGGCAGGAGAGGGGCCCTCCCTGCCGAGCGACCCCTCCCCGGACCGGTCCAGCCCTCACCACCAGTCGCCGAACACCTCGAAGCCCGCCCAGTAGAACGGGTCCGACCAGCCCTCCTCCGCCAGCATCGAGAGCTGGGCTCGCTGCATGGCGTGGGCGAGGTCGGCGCCGGAGGCGAGCTGGCGGTACAGCTCGCCCATGAGCAGGCCGGTGCCCGCGTCGTCCACCTTCCACAGGCTGCCGACGATGCTGTCGACCCCGGCCCGCCGGAACTGGGCCGCCAGCCCGGCGATGGAGGCGAGGGGCGGGTCTTGGCCGGATCCGCCGTCGGCGGGGTCCGGGCGGTCCCCCGGCGCTTCGATGGGCAGGGCCGACTCGCAGGCCGACAGCACGACGAGGCGGGTGCGGTCGAGGTAGGGGCCCAGGCCCGGGATCTCGCCGTAGGACAGGCTGCCGTCGGGATCCTCGGCGGACGGGGCCAGGACGAGGTGGGAGGCGGTGGGGCGGTCGGGATCGAGCAGCCCATGGGTGGCGAGGTGCAGGGCCTGCTTGCCCACCGCCAGCCGGCGCAGGCTCTGCTCGGTGGCGGCGGCACCGATGACGACGGTGGCGCCGGGCATCAGGTCGGCGATGTGGCGGACCTCGGCCTCGGCGCCCGGCAGGCTGCCGTCGGGGTTGCCGACCAGCAGCAGGTCGGTGCCGGTCAGCACGGGGCGGGCGGGGGCCTTGGACCGCCGGACCAGCGACCGCAGGTCGGTGACGGAGACGACCGGGTGGTCCTGGACCAGCCAGCGCCCCCGGTCGCGGAGCATCGCGAAGGGGACGGCCCGCAGGGGACCGGTTCGAGCGACCAGCAGCAGGTCGGTGCCGGCGAGGTGATCGCGCACCGGGGCGATGAGCACGGCGCCCAGCGCGTCGGCAGCGGCCTGCACCCGGGCGGGGTCGATGATACCCGGCAGGCGCATCGCGGTCCCGATGACCCGCAGCGGGTCCTCGATGGCGCCGGCGGGCCGGGGCACGGTGACCACGTGCAGGCCGTCCCGGCGGACGACCATGAGGGCGATCCGTTCGGGGAGCAGGACCGGCTGGAGGACGGCGACGCCGTCGGGCAGGTCGCGGCGCACGGCCTCGAGGTCCTCGGGGCGCAGCGCGGTGAGGGCATCGAGGTCGGGGTGCGCGGCACGGAGCCGATCGACGGCCCGGGAGAAGGCCACCTCCAGCTCGGCGAGGCGGGCCCGCAGCGCGGTGGCGTGCTCGGGGTCGGTCGGTCGGGGACCCCCGGGAACGGCGTCGCGGGCGCGGGCGACGCCGAGGGCCCGGCGCAGGGCCGCTTCGCGGGCGGCGAGGCGCTGCAGCTCGCCGAAGGCCGCCCCGTCGGGGCGGTCCTCCACCGGAAGGCCGCCGGGGGGCAGCTCGGCGAGTTGCAGTCGCCAGGCGTAGAGGAAGGCCTGCTGGGGATCTCCGGACGCCAGCAGGGCATCGACGATGGCGTGGTAGGCGGGGGCGGCCCGGCGGGCCATGGCGGCGCTGGCCGCCGGGTCGAGGACCAGCCGGCTGCGCTCGATCCGGTCGATGGCTCCCCGCAGGCGGCGGATGCCCCGGTCGAGACGCCCCTCGGCGACATCGAGCTGACCCAGCAGGGCCTCGGCCCGCCACTGCAGGTCGAAGTCGCCGCGGGCCGAGGCGAGGTCGAGGGCCTCCTCGGCGAGCCTCCGGGCCCGCCGCGGGTCGTCGTCGCGCACGGCCAGGGCGAGGTCGAGGTCCGCCCGAGCCTGCCGCCCGGCATCGCCGGCGGCGATGGCCTGGTCCCGGGCATCGGCGATGGCCGCCGGGTCGCCGTCGAGCAGGGCGAGGTCGAGGGCGGCCCCGGCGGCCGGACCGGGCTGCCCGGCCTGGATGAAGGCGTCCCGGGCGGCCGCGAGGTGCTGGCGGGCGAGGTCGGTGTCTCCACTGCGGGTCGCCGACCCGCCCATCAGCAGCAGCACCCCCGCCTGGCGCGGCAGGTCCCGCCGGGCCCGGGCCACCTGCAGGGCGGCCGACAGCAGCGCTGCCGCCTCCGCGGTGCGTCCCGGGCGGCGTCGAAGGCCGTCGCCAGCGCCCGCTCGGCGCGCTCCAGCTC
>RFKJ01000430.1 GCA_003694325.1 Deltaproteobacteria bacterium | reverse complement strand
TCGAGGTCGACGACCGCGGCCTGCCCAGGGCTGCCGGGGGACGCGTGCCCATGCGCTACAGCCGGGCGGCGGGGGCGAAGGTCTACCGGGCGGCGCTCGGCAACGTCGAGCGGACCGGCGATCCGCCGGTGGACCTGCCGGCGGGGGTGTCGGCGGATGCAGCGGGCAAGCGCCGGGGGGGACGACGCGGCCAGCGGGGCAGCGGCTTCGGCAGCGCCGGCTCGCGCAGCAAGGCCCAGGCAACCGCCGCCCGGGAGAGCGCTCGGGAACTGCTGGAGAGCCTGCCGGACGACGCCGCCGTCTGCTTCACGGACGGCGCCTGCAAGGGCAACCCGGGGCCCGCCGGTGCGGGATGCGTGGTCCGCATGCCGGACGGCACCCGCCACGAGGACTGGCGGGCGCTGGGCACCGGCACCAACAACATCGGGGAGCTGACGGCCATCGCCATGGCCCTCGACATCCTCGACCGCGAGGGCTTCGACGGCCCGGTGCACGTCCTCACCGACAGTCGGTACAGCAAGGGCGTGCTGGTCGACGGCTGGAAGGCCAAGGCCAACCAGGAGCTGGTCGCCACCGTCCAGGACCGGCTCCGTCGGCGGGACGTGACCCTGCACTGGATCGCCGGCCACGTCGGGATCCCCGACAACGAGCGAGCCGACGCCCTCGCCAACATGGGGGTGGACGAGAGCCGGCGGCGGCGGTGAGGGCACAACGGCGGACGCGCGGCGCCAGGCCGCCTGAATGACGGCGCCCCCAACCCGGATCGTCGGCAGGTCGGGCGCGGTCGGCCGACAGACAACGCCGCGGCTGCATTGTCGTGGACGTGGGGGATGTCCCCGATGGGTTCCGCGACGCCAACGTGCCGGCCGCCGGTGCCATCGGCGCCTTCCTGCAGGCCGCCTTCCGCGCGCAGCCCCAGGGGATGACCATCCGGCGGCTGGGGGCCGATGAGGCCGGAGCGGTCCACGCCAGGCGACGGTCGGCGCTGGTTCCTGCGGCGTGCCGGGCCATCTCGCGGGGCACGCGCGGTGGCCGGCTTCGCCGCGAAACAAACTCGGCCGATGTCGGATCACCGGGCGAAAAAGTTTCGTTTCCTGATTCTTTGCCGCGCGGTGGGCAGCAAAAGGGCCATGTTCAAGCGTTCATGGATTGAAAACCGCTGGATGATGCGTCATCCTCGCAACAAGTTTCGCGAAGGCCGCCGCCTCGCCGCCCTTCGCCGCCCCCCGCCGCCGGCCGCTTCATCCGAACAATTCGGACCCGTTCCGGTGTGGTCCAAGGCGGGCAACTCGGCGTGGCTGTGCATCCACACCACCAGGCGTGAGCGGCACGGGGTCGTCACAGCACCGCCCGGCAACCTCCTGGTGCCTCCCTCGACGAATCAACGGCGCGGGGCACCTGTCGGTTCATCGACCCCGAGGGCACCGAACCCCGCCTGCACGACGAGGTGCCGGTCGTGCCGGAGCGGAACGACTGCAAGCCCTTTAGCTCGGCCGGAGCTACGCCGGTGGTCGCAGGTAGCGGAGCGGCGAACGCAACGCCCCCCTCAGGGGTTCGCACCCGCGTCGATCCAGGCCCGCAGCGTCGCGACGCTGTCCGCGTCCCAGGTGTCGCTGCCCTGGGGCATGGGGTTGCCGGTGATGCCCTTGGCGCCCTCGACCTTCCGGACCAGGTAGCTGCCGTCGGCATCGCCCGGGATCACCAGGATCTCGCCGGGCGCCTGCTGGCTCTCGACATCCACGATCGAGTCGTAGGCGTTGCCGGCGCTGAGGTCGGGGAACTGGTCGCCGGTGGCGTGGCAGCCGCTGAACGCACAGGAACCGGAGAGGTCCGCTTCGACGTCGGCCCAGGTGCCGGTCGTCGCGCTGCCGCCATCCCCGGCGGCGCCGCCATCCATGGCGCCGCCATCGCCGGCCGTCCCGGTGTCGTCTCCCTTGTCGCCACACCCGGCGGCCAGCAGGGCGAGGGTCAGGAGCAGGGTCGTCTCAGTCCGCATGGTGTCCTCCAGCAGGTCGTGCATAGCACGACGGGGGCAGGGGATCCGAGCCGTGCGGCCATCCGCGCAGCTTCCACCGGGCGAGGTTGGCCGAGAATTCCACCACGGTCGCCATCGCCACCTTGCTGCGACCGGCGACCCGAGGCTGCATGACCGCGGGACGCGTCTCGATGCGCGCCCCCAGGGCGGTGGCGCCAGCCACGGCCTCGAAGTCGAGGAACCAGTCGCCGGCTCGGAGGTCGAGGCGGGCCAGCAGCTCCCGCCGAAACAGCTTGGGGCAGCCGTTGACGTCGGGGCAGTCCACCCCCAGCAGCCGCACCGTCGCCGCGTAGACCCGGGTCACCACTGCCCGCCGCCAGCCGTCGCGCCGCCGGACGCGGCGGACATGGGCCAGTTCGGCCCCGTCGGCGACGGCCGCCGCAAGGGCGGGCAGGACCGCCGGGTCGACCTGCCCATCTCCCCACATCCAGCCGAGCACCGGTACCGGCCGCCCGTCGATGGATGCCGACCACGCCGCGGCGAGGCCGGCGAGGATGCCTCCTCCATAGCCCCGGTTGGCGGACAGGTGGATGGCCCGGACCCGCGGGTCGGCGGCGGCCAGGGCATCGACGCGTCTCCCGGTCCCATCGCGGCTGCCGTTGTCGACCAGGACGAGCCGCAACGGCAGGCCACTGCGATCGGCGACCGCGAGGATGTCGGCCACGACACCATGGACGAGGGCCTCCTCGTCGTAGAGCGGGATCGCGAGGGCGGTGGCAGGCAGCGCGGACACGCGCCGGGCCTATCTCGGCCGAGGGCGGCGAGGTGGGCTCGGTGGGCAGGGCGGTGGCCTCTCGCTCGGCCGACCGCGCCCGAACTGCGCCGACCTTCCGCGCCGCCTCAGCGGTCTTGCAAGACCCTCCCGATTGGGCCATGATCCACCCTGGACCCATCACTTCCACGGGTGTACCGATGTCTCTGCCGCTCCATCGTTCATCCGTCCGCTTCATCCTGTTCGGGGCGAGCACCCTCCTCGCCCTGTCCTGCCAGAACTCCTCCTCCTCGGACGACAGCGCCGACCCGGGGATCACCGACGACGGACCCGTCGCCGAAGACGCCGACGACGACGGCATCCTCGACTCGGTGGAGGGGCAGAACGACACGGACGGCGACGGTACCCCCGACTACCTCGACGACGACAGCGACGGCGACTGCATCCCCGACTCCATCGAGCGGGGCGACCTGTCCCCCTACTCGCTGCCCATCGATACCGATCTCGACGGCACCCCCGACTACCTCGACCTCGACAGCGACGACAACTCCATCGACGACACCACCGACGTCGGCAACTGCACCGACCCGGTGGACCGCGACGGGGACGGCCTGGGCGACTGGGCCGACTTCGACGACGACGGTGACCTGATCGACGACGTCGTCGAGGGCTTCGGCGACTTCGACGGCGACGGCGACGGCAACTACCACGACACCGACAGCGACGGCGACTGCATCGACGACATCATCGAGGCCGGTGACCGGGACGCCTCCACCGACCCGGTGGACTCCGACAGCGACGGCGCCCCCGACTTCCTGGACATCGACAGCGACAACGACGGGGTGAGCGATGCCGACGAGGTCGACGGGGTGTGCTCGGACGTCGCCGACACCGACGGAGACGGCGCCGCCGACTACGTCGACGACGACATCGACGGGGACGGCCTGACCAACGACCAGGAGCTTGCCCTCGGCACCGACCCCTGGGTCCGCGACAGCGACGACGACGGCTTCACCGACGGGCTCGAGGACTACGCCGGGACCGACCCCCTGCTGTCCAGCAGCCAGCCGCGCGGCACCCTCATCGTGACCGGTCCCCGCCAGGTCTCCGAGCACGAGGGCGAGTACGCCCTCGACGAATACCAGCTCGACATCTTCGTGCTGCTGGACACCGCCTACAGCTACTCCTGCTACCACCCCAACCTCCAGGAGTTCATCGAGGACCTCGTCGACCGCCTGTACGCCGAGTTCGAAGACCTCGCGCTCGGCTTCGGCACCTACGACGACTACCGCTGGGGGGTGGACTGGACCGCCAGCAACGGCCATCCCTACGAGATGGTCCAGCAGGTCACCACCAACGAGAGCCTGGTGCTCAACGCCGCCCGCGGTCAGCAGATGGTGTACGGGGGCGACGACGAGGGCAGCGCCTACGAGGCGCTGTACCAGGCCGCCACCGGCCATGGCTACGACCAGGTCTGCGACCACGTCTTCCAGGAGCAGATCGACGTCAAGCCCTTCATCTCCAGCGAGGACGATGCCTTCGACGGCAAGGTGCGGGGCACCTACCGGGCCGACGTCGAGGGCTCGGGCGATCGCGGCGGCTCCGGCTTCCGGCCCGGTTCCTCCCCGATCTTCATCCTCACGGCCGACAACACGATCCGCAACGCCGAGAACGGGCACCAGGTCCCCACCGGCACCTGCGACCAGATCGCCAGCTTCGACATGGCGACCCAGGCGGTCAACGAGCTGCACGCTCGCATCCTCGGCGTCAACGTCTACGAGTACCAGGCCTACGACGACACGCTGCAACAGCAGCTCGTGGACCTCGCCCTGGCGACGGGTTCGTTCATCGACTCCGACGACGACGGCGTGAAGGACGACCCCGCCGTCCTGTTCGGGTCGTGGCAGTGGCCCGACATCGACCTCATCGTCGACGCCCTGTGGGACATGGCCGAGGAGATGGACATGGACATCTCCTTCCGGGTGTCCGAGGACGAGAACGGCTGGATCACCGACTTCGAGCCCGGCGAGGACGAGGTGTTCAACATCCAGCGGGGTGAGAGCGTCGCCTACTACTTCGACCTCTCCACCTCGGCGCCGACCCTGCCCGACGACCAGTTCTACCACGCCCGCGTCGACATCCTCGACGAGGGGGACCTCGCCGACTACCACGACATCTGGGTGCTGATCCGCCCGGAGACGGTCAACTGAGGCCCTCGCTCGCTGCGCTCCTGGCGGGCGTCCTGCTGCTGCCGGCATGTTCCGGCGGCAGGGGCGACGATCCCGGCGTCACGCCGGCGGCAGCTCCGCCGGAGCCGGCGACGGAGGCAGCGACGGAGGCGGC
>RFKJ01000429.1 GCA_003694325.1 Deltaproteobacteria bacterium | reverse complement strand
TCGCAGGAGAAGCTGCAGGCGCTGCGCCAGTACGAGGCCGAGCGGCTGGAGATCCGCGGCGAGACTGCGGTCCGCACCGAGGCCGTGCCGATCCTGGGGTGGGGCTGGTCGTGGGCCTGGGGGCCGCGTCACCCGCACTACGTGCCCCACACCACCATCGGCGTCGCCTACGCACCCGTGGGCCTGGCCCGGGGGTGGGGCATCTACCGCGGCCCCGAGCGGCTCTCGACGATCGAGGCGCTGTCCATCGCCGAGGACCCGCGGCTGTCCCAGGTGCAGGACACCATCCGCCGCAAGCGCAACACGGCCCGCGCCTGGTACACCGTCGCCGGCGTCGGCGGGGCGGCCACGGTCGGCAGCATCTTCGGCCAGGCCTGGGCCGACTCGCGGCCCGAGTACGAAGCCTGGGTCACCGTCGGCGTGGTCGGCGGGATCTCGACCATCGTCGGCCTGGTGGCCGGGTCCGGCCCGTCCGCCGACGCCCGGGCCCTGGAGTACGTCCCCGCCCGCTCCATGACCCTGGCCGAGGCCCGGGCCATGGTCAACGCCTACAACGACCGGCTGCGGGAGCGGCTCGGACTCACCCCGGCCGACGTCTGGAGCATCGAGAACCGCACGCCGCCGGTCCCTCGGTGATCGAGCCACGGTGCGCCCCCCACGGCGACGCCCCCTGCGGCCCGGCGGGGGGCGTCACCACTCGGGCCACCGCCACGGGGATCCCGCCTCGGTGGCCCCCGCCTCCCAGCACCACTCCAGGCAGGTCCGGGTCAACAGCTCGCCCCGCTCGCGCAGCAGGTCCTCCCAGGTCAGGCGCATCTCGTGCCGTCGCAGGCGCCACAGCTCCCAGGTCAGGCGCCGCTCGATGATCGCCGGGTCGGGCACCGCCGGCAGGGGCAGGGCGCAGGCCAGCCAGGCTCCATCGCCCCGCAGGGGGACGGCCCGCCCCACCACCGCCGGGGCCGCCGGTACGCCGTCGACCGGCCCGGCGAGCCGGAACCCGGCAGCCAGGGGCAGGAGCGGGGTCAGCCCGCCGCCCGCCTCGGGCCGCCACAGCATCGGGGGACACCGCTCGATGCACTTGACGATGGCCCGCTCCTCGACGTCGGGGCGAGGCTTCTCCCGGTAGAAGCGATCGATGGCCCGCTGGCCCTGGGGCAGCACCCGGCTGAACGCCATCACCGCCCCGCTGACCCGCCGCGCGGCCCGGGAGAGGGGAAGCTCGGCGAAGGGCCCCAGCACCCGCTCGGGAGCGAACAGGCCCACGTCGGGGAGCTTGTCCTCGCACACGTCGGCCAGCAGCCCGTCGCCCACCCGCCGGGGCGCGGGTCGGGCACGGCGTCGATCGAAGCGGGGCGGCGGGGTCAGCCCCATGCGGTCCGCCACGGCGCAGAGCGCCGAGGGATCGGCCCGCCCGCAGAGAACCGCCGGGTACAGCTCCCGAAACCGGGCATCCAGCTCCTCCCAGGTCGGCCGGTCCAGCTTCTCGGTGACGGCGAAGGCCCGGTGGTTCCGCCAGTCGCCGGGCAACATCCGCAGCTCGTCGCCAGCGTGGGGATCCCGCGGCTCGAGCAGCACGGGCCAGGCATGTTCCAGCGCCTGGCCCCCACCGATGGCGATGGTCAGGCCGACGGATCACCCCCGGCGGCCTCGCGGTGGAGGTGCTGGATCTGCAGGGCGAGATCGTCGGGGGCCAGCACCCGGACATCGGGACCGAAGGACAGGATCCAGGACAGCAGCTCGTAGGAGCGCCCGACCCGCAGGCTGAGGATCACCCCGCCATCGTCGGTGTCCTCGAGCTGCTGGCTGCTGTGCCAGGTCCGCTCCCGGATGTAGGGCGCGGCGCTGCGCCGGAACCGGAGGCGCACGTCGATGAGGGGCCCGCCGATGATCCCGAAGCTGTCGGCGTACACGTCCTGCGGCCGGTAGTCCGGCGGGTAGTCGAAGTGCTCCTTGCGCTGCCGCTGGAAGGCCCGGAAGCGGTCGACGGCGAAGGTCTTGACCCGCTCGTCGTCCACGTCCCAGGCGAACAGGTACAGCCCCTGCCGGTAGACCCCCAGGGTGTAGGGGTGCAGGTGGTAGGCCCGGGTCGGGCCGGCCACCCGCGCATAGAGCGCATGGCAGGGGTTCTGGCGGAGCAGCGCGGTGAGGATCTCGTCGATCAGCTCGCTGTCGCGGGTGTAGTCCTTGGACGCCTCCCGGACGGCCACGAACTTGCGGTCGAGGTCGCTGACCAGGTCGTCCATGCCCACCAGGGTGGACAACCGCTCGATGGCATCGTCGGCATCCTGGGCGAAGTGGGTGCCCCCCATGAAGTCGAACAGCGTTCGACCGAAGTGGAGGCTGACCAGCTCCAGCAGGGTCAGCGGGACCCGCCGGCGCCGGTAGCTCGCGTCGAGGGTCCACACGCGGTCGAGACCCCGCCCGTGGCTCTGGACCGGCAGCCCGGCGGCGCGGAGGTCGGTCATGTACCGGCGGAGGGTCCGCGAGTCGAGCCCGAACTCGTCCATCAGTTCGGCCGTGGTGATCCCGCCGTCCTCCATCCGCTGGACGATGAGGACGAACTTCTGGGACTTGTTGAGCCGGCGGGCCGGCGGCGCGTCGGGGTGGTCCATGGTGCGAAGGCCTAACTTGACGGCGCGTCGACTCCGAGCGTCGCCGCGACGATCTCGAGGGCCGCCGCCAGCGGCTGCGGCACCCGCCCGGTCCCGGCCCGGGCCGCCGCCGCCGCCGCCTGCAGCCGGGCGTGCTCTCGGACCAGCCAGGACCGGAACGCCGGTGCCTGGCGTTGGAGCAGCACCGGCCCGAGGAGCAGCTCGGCGTCGGTGAGCGGCGCCCCCACCCCCGGCTCGGCGACCAGGGTGAGGAACTCCCGCCCCCCCTCGACGCAGAGATCCTCATCGACCAGGTGCCATCCCAGGTCCTGCAGGGCCGCCCGCAGGGCCCGGGCCTCGGTGTTGGGCTGGAGCACGAGCCGGCGCAGGGCGCTTCGCCGTCGGGGCGCGGCCTCCAGCAGGGCCGCGATCCGCCGCCCGCCCATGCCGGCGATGACCACGGTGTCCACCTCGCCGACCTCCAGCGGCGCCAGCCCGTCGCCCTGCCGCAGGGACAACCGCGGATCGCCGGCCAGCCCCCAGGCCGCCGCGGTGCGGGCAGCGGCGCGCAGCGGGGCGGCCCGCAGGTCCACCCCGATGGCCGACGGCACCCGTCCCCGGACCAGCAGCCACACCGGCAGCAGCCCGTGGTCGGTCCCGATGTCGGCCATCGGTCGCCCGGCAGGCACCCGGTCGGCGAGGCTCAGCAGGCGGGGTCCCGGTTGCGACGGCATCGAGGGGCCCCTACCGCGGCCCTCGAGCCCCGCCCACCGCGGGCGCCGGGGGCCGCGCGGTTTCGGGTGGAGATCCGTGGGATACCCCCAAGCCCGTCCCTTGCCCTGCCGTCCCCGACGAGGCCCCATGAAGCGCCAATGGCCCGCTCCCCTTCGCAATCGCGACCCGATCCTCGACGTGCTGAGGCGGGTGCTCCCGGGTCCCGCGCCGCAGGACCGCCTGGTCCTGGAGATCGCCGCCGGAACCGGGCAGCACGCGGTGTACTTCGCGGCGGCCCTGCCGTGGTTGCGGTGGTTGCCGACCGACCCCGACCCCGCCGCCGTGGCGAGCATCGCCGCGTGGCGGGACGAAGCCGGGCTCGCCAACCTCCTCGACCCCGTCGCGCTCGACGTGACCCAGCCATGGCCGGTCGACGCCGCCGACGCCGTGTATTGCTGCAACATGCTCCACATCGCGCCGTGGCCCTGCACCCTGGCCCTCCTCGACGGGGCCCGGTCGGTCCTGCCGACCGGCGCTCCCCTCGTGGTCTACGGCCCCTTCCAGCGCGGCGGCCGGCACACCGCGCCGAGCAACGCCGCCTTCGACCGCAGCCTGCGGGAGCGCGACCCCCGGTGGGGGGTCCGCGACCTCGACGTGGTGGCCGCCGAGGCCCGGTCGCGGGGACTTGCCCTCGACGAGGTGGTGCCCATGCCGGCCAACAACCTCACGGTGGTGTTCCGGCGGACCTGACCCCGCGACCTCCCGCTCTCAGGCCACCCGGTCCGGTGGGGCCTGCCCCCGCAGGACCGCCACGCAGTTGTGGGCCGCCTTGCAGGCCATCTCCCGGCGGGTGCGCCAGGTGGCCGATCCCAGGTGCGGCAGGAGGACCACGTCTTCGCGACCGAGCAGCCGGGGGTGGACCCGGGGTTCGCGGGCGTGCACGTCCAGGCCCGCGCCACCGAGGTGCCCGGCCTCCAGCGAGTCGGCGAGGGCGTCCTCGTCGACGATGGCGCCCCGGGCCGTGTTGATCAGGATGGCCCCCGCCTTCATCCGCTCCAGGGCGGCGGCGTCCACGAGGTGTCGCGTCGCGTCGGTCAGCGGACAGTGCAGGCTGACGATGTCGCTGGAGGCCAGGAGCCGGTCGAGGGGGATGCCCCGGGAGGAGGTCCGCCAGGCGACCTCCATGCCGAAAGCCTCGGCCCGCCGGGCCACCGCCCGGCCGATCCGCCCGAAGCCGATGATTCCCAGTCGCGCTCCCCGCAGGTCGAGCCCCCGCAGCATCGTCGGTGCCCAGCCCCGAAAGCGACCCGATCGGACCAGGCGTTCGCCCTCTCCGAGACGGCGAGCCACCGCCAGCATCAGGGCCAGGGTGAGGTCGGCGGTCGCGTCGGTGAGGACCCCGGGAGTATTGGTCACGATCACCCCGCGCTCCCGGGCCGCATCCAGGTCGACGTGGTCGACCCCGACCGAGTGGCAGGCCACCACCCGCAGCCCCGGGGTGGCCAGGATCGTCGCGTCGATGCGGTCGGTCGGCATCGGGATCAGCCCGGCACAGCCCGCCACCCGCTCCCGGAGCCGGTCCGGATCGATCGGAGCGTCGCCGCGGTGGACCTCGACATCCAGCCCGGCGTCGCGCAGCAACGCCATGCCCGCCTCGTCGATCTCTCGGGTCACCAGGATCCGCACCACCCTCTCCCTTGCCGCCGGCTCCGAAGCCCACCGCATCGGCTCCCCCGTCTCCTACCCCGGCGCCCCCCCCCGGGTGCCGG
>RFKJ01000005.1 GCA_003694325.1 Deltaproteobacteria bacterium | reverse complement strand
GCGATGCCGACGACGACCGGCTCAGGCCCCCTCGGGGTGCCGCGATGCCGGCAACAGGACGTACCCATCCCGCAGGTCGCCGACGAAGGCGCAGGCCTGCGGTCCCCGCAGGTCCAGGTAGGCCGCGGTGTAGGCGCACAGGGTCGCCTGGAGCTGCTCCTCCAGTTCCCCGACGCGGCTGCCGTTGCTCGACGGCAGGTCCGCCGTCACCAGCGCATCCAGCGCCGGGCTCATCTCCAGCGGCGGGGTGGCGTCGTCCAGCTTCTCGACGAGCAGCTCCCGGAACCGGGCCACCGCGTCCTTGCGCGCACCCACCGGCCCCGTCTTCAGGCGGATCGGGCGCTCGAGCTCGAACAACAGGATCTGGGTGGCCTGGTTGTAGGTCTCGATGATCCGATCGCCTTCGGCCTGGGGATCGGGGTCGAAGCCCATCCGCTGCAGCGCCCGCGAGATCGTGCGGGGGTGCGAGGCGTTGGTGATGTTGACGTGGTACTCGTCCACGAAATTGCGGGCGAAGTGCTCGTGGAGCTGCACGTCACAGGGGCGCTGCCCGGTGCTGTTCTCGACGATGATCGGCGCGTTGACCGCGACGATGCAGCCGTGACGCCCGCGGTTGCGGGCCAGCCACCCCAGGATGTCCTCGTGGGCCCGCAACGAGGCCGTCGACTTCAGCCGCAGCACGCCGTCCTCGTCGGCTTCCATCACCGCCCCGCCCGACGAGTGGCGGGGGGCCCAGGCCAGGTCGAGTCCGAGGTAGCGCGGAGAGCGGAACTTGTTGGATCGGGGCACGGGATCTCCTTGGGGGGCGGCCGCCGGCGGGTCGGATCAGTCCCGGTCCTTCCAGCGGGCGAACAAGCCTGTTAGCGCGGCGCGCGCGCCCGGCAACCTGGCCCCGCCTCGTCGGGACAGCTCGACCAGCCCCGACACGGCGGTGGACAACGCGTGGTTGTAGGGAAACCACCACAGTTCGCGGCTCCGTCGGGAGGCATCGACCACCACCGTCCGCGGACGCACGAGGTGGGCGAGGCCATGGCGGGAGCCGGTGGTCCCGTGCCCGGTCCAGCCGGTGCCCCCCCAGGCGGCCGAGGGCAACGCGCCGGTGAAGCCGTGGTTGTTGATGGTGACCACCCCGCAGTCGAGGCCGCAGGCGATGGCCTCGCCCAGCTCCAGGCTGCGGGTCCAGACCGAGGCGGTCAGCCCGAAGGGGCTGGCGTCGATCCGGTCCACCACCGCGTCCAGGTCGTCGAAGGCGGCCACCGGCAGGACCGGTCCGAAAGTCTCCTCGGTCATGACTGCCATGTCGTCCCGCACGGCGGTGAGCACCGTGGGTTCGTGGTACCAGCCCGGCCCCGGCGCCGTCCCCCCGCAGGCGATCCGGGCACCACGGGCGACGGCGTCCGCGACGTGGGCCTGGACCCGGTCGAGCTGGGCGGGGGTGATCAGCGGCCCGACATCGAGCAGGGGCCGGAGCTGCCGGGTCCGGGCCACGAGGCGGTCGACGAACTCGTCGTGGATCCGGGCATCGACGAAGCAGCGCTCCACCGCGGCGCAGTTCTGGCCGCCGAAGGCGAAGGCCGACCAGCAGATCCCCTCCACCGCCCGGTCCAGGTCGGCATCCACCAGCACCAGCGCCGCGTCCTTGCCGCCCAGTTCCAGGGAGCAGGGCACGAATCGCTCGGCGCAGGCCGCCGCGACCCGCCGGCCGGTGGCGACGCTGCCGGTGAAGACGACGGCATCGGGGGCTGCCTCCACCAGCGCCGCGCCCACCTCGGCCCCGCCCTGGACCAGCTCGACCACGCCTTCGGGCAGCACCTGGGCGCACAGCTCGGCGATCAGCGCCCCGGTCCGCGGGCTGTGCTCGCTGGGCTTGAACACCACGGTGTCGCCGGCGAGCAGCGCCGGCACGAGCGTCCGCAACGGCAGGGCCACCGGAAGGTTCCAGGGGGTGATCAACCCCACCACGCCCACCGCGTCGAGCTGCACGCGCCCGCGCTTGTGGGGCTGGCTCAGGGGGTCGAGGTCCACCTCGGTGGACACCAGCAGGTCGTCGATGTGCGCCAGCCACCAGCGGAACAGGTCGTGGTTGGCCGCGACCTCGGCGGTCCAGGCTTCGCCGGCGGGTCGGCCGCACTCCTCGGCGAGCAGGGACACGAAGTCGTCGGCGCGGGCCAGGAAGGCCTGGTGCAGGGCGCCGATGCGTCGCTTCCGGCTGCGCAGGCCCTCGGCCTGCCAGTAGGGCGCGGCGGCCCGGGCGCGGGCGACGATCCCGGCGATTGCGTCCGGCGGCGTGCAGGGCACTTCGGCCACCGGACGGCCGGTCCGCGGGTCGATGCACCGGATCCGGGCGCCGCCCGGGCCGTCCCCCTCGATGACGCCGGCCATCAGAGCGCCTTCAGCCGGCGTCCCCGGCGGTGGAGCAGCACCGCGGGGACCGCAAAGGCCAGCCCCTGGCCGATGCCCAGCAGGTTCATCCAGGGCCGCAGGTCGCTGTCCGGCAGCAGTGGCGCCGTGCCGGCCAGGTACTCGGCCGTCGTCCCCACGTGGATGTAGCGGTCGAAGGTCAGCCCCCACAGGCCCGCCAGGCAGGCGAACCCGGCCAGCAGCACCAGGATTGCGGCCCCGGTGCGGCCCCGCTGCAGGCAGACGGCGGTCAGGGTGTGTCCGGACAGGCCCGCCAGCAGCCCCCCCACCACGAAGACCGCGTGGACGAGCCGCAGGTCGATCTGGTCGGGTGGAACGAAGTAGTTGAGCATCCAGTCCGGGGCCTTCAGCGTGGCCACGCCCACCGACAGGCAATACCAGAGCGAAAAGCCCGCCGCGACCAGCGCCCCGGGCCCGAAGGGATCGGGCCGACGCGCCACCAGCAGCCGGCGTCCGGCGAAGGCCAGCGCAGAGCCGGCGACGAACAGGGTCGGGGGATCGATGAGGTAGGTCTTGCACCTCCACCGGCGCCGGGTGCCCGCGGGCGGGCACCTGCCGACTGGGGCGGCCAGCATACTCCCGCGATCCCCGGCCCGGCCGTCGGGTGC
>RFKJ01000428.1 GCA_003694325.1 Deltaproteobacteria bacterium | reverse complement strand
TCTCGGTGGCCGCCGGCGGCCCCCGGTTCGCGCTGTCCGAGGACGTCCACTTCGAGGCCGGGCAGGCGCAGTCGGCGCCGGTGCCCATCGTCGCGCTGCGGGCCGGGGCAGCGGGCAACGTTCCCCCCGGCGCGATCACCGAGATCGAGGGGGCCGAGGGCATCACGGCGGTGACCAACCCGGGCGCCACCGCCGGGGGGGCCCCCGAGCGGTCGTGGCTGTACGGGATCCTCCTGGCCATCGCGGTGGGCCTGGTCATCATCGGCGGCATCCGGTCCATCGGGCGGGTGGCCAGCATCATCGTGCCGGTGATGTGCGGGGTCTACCTCCTCGCCGGGATGTTCATCCTCCTCACCAACACCGAGCACATCGGCCCGGCCTTCGCCCACATCCTGTCGGAGGCCTTCACGCCGGAGGCCGGCCGCGGCGGCCTGCTGGGGGTTCTCGTCCAGGGCTTCCGCCGGGCGGCGTTCAGCAACGAGGCCGGCGTCGGATCGGCGGCCATCGCCCACTCGGCCGCCAGCACCGACGAGCCGGTCCGCGAGGGGATCGTCGCCTCCCTCGGCCCGTTCATCGACACCATCGTGGTCTGCACCATGACCGGCCTGGTGGTGGTGATCACCGGTGCCTACCAGATGGACGTCGGCGACGGCGTGCTCATGACCAGCGCCGCCTTCGGCAGCGTCATCGACTGGTTCCCCATCGTGTTGAGCTTCGCCGTGATGCTGTTCGCCTACTCCACCATGATCTCGTGGAGCTACTACGGGGAGCGCTGCGCCACCTGGCTGCTGGGGGACTGGGCCAGCCTGCCCTACAAGCTGCTGTTCCTGGTCTGCGTGTTCTTCGGAAGCGTGTTCAAGCTCGGCAACGTGCTGGACTTCAGCGACCTCATGGTCCTGGGCATGGCCTTCCCCAACATCTTCGGGGTCATCATCCTCTCGGGAGAGGTGAAGGCGCGGCTGGACGACTACTGGAGCCGCCTCAAGAGCGGGGCGATGGAGCCTCGCTGAGGACGGCGGCGCCGGCGCTCGGGCCGTCGCTGCGCCGGCCGACCAGCCGGATGATCGCCCAGCAGCCGACCACGCCGAGGGGCAGCACCAGCCAGGCGCTGAGTCCCAGGCCCGCCGGCAGGGTCCCGAGCACGACCGCGACCACGCCGGCGGCGATGGCGTAGGGGAGCTGGGTGCCGACGTGGCGGGCGTGGTCGCAGCCGGCGCCGGTGCTGGACAGCACCGTCGTGTCGGAGATGGGGGAGCAGTGGTCGCCCCAGGTGGCCCCCGACAGCACCGCCGCCCCGGTGGCGAAGGCGATGGGGCCCGCAGTGGCGGCGTCGGCCACCCCCTCCAGGCCCAGGGGAAGGGCCAGGGGCATGACCACCGCCATGGTGCCGAAGCTGGTCCCGGTGGCGAAGGCGATGGCGGCCGAGACCAGGAAGGTGAGGGTGGGCAGCGCCCACGGCGGAACCCCTCCGCCGAGCACGTCGAGGATCCAGTCGGCGGTGTGCAGGTCCCCGATGGTGCTGCCGAGCGCCCAGGCCAGGAACAGCACGACCAGGGCCTCGAACAGCTCGGCCATGCCCTGCACCGCGCTGCGGGTCGCCCGGGCCGCCGCGTGGATCCCGTCCCGGCCGAAGCCGACGACGGTGGACGCCAGCAGCGCCAGCGTCGCGCTGGCGATGGAGCCCTGGACCATGGCGTCGTAGCCGTCGGCCCCACCGATGATCTCGAACAGCCGGGCGTCGCTGCCCACCGCGGCGACCCCCTGCACCCACAGCGAGCCGCCGGTGACCAGCACCAGGGCGGCGATCGGCAGCAGCGCGACCAGGGCGAGGCCGGGGTGCGTCGAGGGGGCGTCGGCCGGGGCCGGCGCCGCCACGGCGCGGCGCTCGGCGGCGAGCATGGGCCCGAAGTCGCGGCCGGTGGCGGCGACGAGGCCGGCGAAGGCCAGGGCGTAGAGGGGGTAGAAGCGGTAGGGCAGGCCGGCGAGGAAGAAGGCGTAGGCGCTGCCCTGCACACCCCGGGCCTCCAGCGCCTGCTCCATCAACCCGACCTCGTAGCCGATCCAGGTGCTGACCAGGGCGACGGTGGCCATGGGGGCGGCGGTGCTGTCGACGAGGTAGGCGAGCTTCTCCCGGGAGATGCGGAGCCGGTCGCACAGCGGCCGCATCGCCGTGCCGACGACGAGGCAGTTGGCGTAGTCGTCGAAGAACACGATCAGTCCCGCCAGCCAGGTCACCACCATGCCGCTGCGGCGGCTCCGCGCCCGCCGGGTGACCAGTTCCACCAGTGCGCGGGTGCCCCCGGCGTCTCCGGCGACCTGGACGGTGGCGCCGATGAGCAGGCTGAACAGGGTGACCTTGGCGTGGTCCCGGTCGGCGATGGCGTCCAGGACGAGTGGATCGACCGTGTGGACCAACGCTGCCCAGGGATCTCCTCCCTGGAGCAGCAGCGCCCCGACGAACACCGACGCTCCCAGGGACAGCACCACCTGCCGGGTCCACAGGGTGAGGGCGACGGCCACGACGACGGGGAGCAGGCTGAGAGGGCCCGGGTGCATGGCGGCATGGTAGTGCAGCCGCCGCGCCTGATACCTTCGCCCCCCTGCCGGGAGCCGGTCGTGAAGGCTGTCATCGTGCCGTCTGGGCGCCGCGTGGCGCCGTTCCTCGATCCGCCGGGAGAGCTGCGGGTGCTCGACGTGCCCCTGGCGCGGGTGCAGGCCCGGGCGATCGCCGAGGCGGGGCTGGAGCTGGTCGGGCAGCCACCGGCCGACGAGCCCTGGGTCGCCGTCGGGGACCGGACCTGGTTCACCGCCGAGTTGCTGCGGCGCTTCCTCGAACAGCAGGCGGGTCGCCCGGGTCGGCTGCAGGTCGACGACCCCGTCTTCGTCGCCGCCACCGGGGCACTCCAGGACCTCGAGGCCCCCGGCCTGCACGCCGTGGCGATCCTGCCGCCCGGTCCGGCACAGCCGACCTTCGCCGACTTCTCCCGCGTCGATCCGGTCCCCTTCGACCCGGGCCTGGAAGACGCCGACCTGCCGGAACTCCACCCGCGCATGCAGCACGTCGCCCGCCCCCTGCGGGTGGGCCCGGCGATGATCCACCAGCTCGACCACTGGATGCACCTGGTGCGGGTCAACCAGCTCGCCCTGGCCGGCTACGCCCACGCCGAGCGCCTGCGCCACGAGCGCAGCCCCTGGTGGCGGCGGTGGTGGACCACCGTGTCGCTGCTGCTGCGGGCCCGGTCGCTGAACCGGTACCGCCTGGGTCGGGCCCTGTGCCAGGTGGGAGCAGACGTCGACATCCACCCCACCGCCGTCGTCGAGCTGTGCGTCATCGGCGACGGGGTCCGCATCGGTCCCCACGCCGTCGTGCGGGCCAGCGTCCTCGGCGCCGGGGCGGTCGTCGACGAGTTCGCGGCGGTCAACCTCAGCACCGTGGGCGAGGGGGCCCACGTCGGCCGCTACGCCATGGTCAACCTCTGCACCCTGCTGCCCGGGGCGTGGCTGTCGTGGTGCAACGGGACCCAGGCCTGTGTCATCGGCCGGGACGCCTTCGTCGCCTGGGGGGCCACCCTGCTCGACATGAGCTTCGGCGGCAGCGTCCGGGTGGAGGTCCCCACCGACGATGGTGGGGTCGAGCGGGTGGACAGCGGCGAACACTTCCTCGGCGTGGCGGTGGGTCACCGGGCGGTGGTCGGCCACGGCGTCCGGATCAACTACGGCGTGGCGATCCCCAACGACGCGGTGCTGGTGGGAGGGACCGACGGTCTGCTCCGGGCCTGGGGCGACGCCCCTACCCACCGCCCCTGTCGGGTGGAGGAGGGCAGGGCCGTGCCGGTCCCCCGGCGTCGGCCGGCAGGCACGGCCGCGGGCTGAACCGCCGGCCCGACCGCGACGCGATATCCCTTGCGGGTCCCACCACCTGGAGCGCCCCCGTGGCCGACACCGACTGGCAGGTCCTGCCCCACGACGACCTCGTGCCCCTCGCCGACAACCTGTGGCGGGTCGAGGGGGCGCTGCCCGGCCAGCCCCTGCGCCGCTGCATGGTGGTGGCCCGGAGCGTGGACGGCGACCTGGCCCTGCACAGCGCCATCGCCATGGACGAGCCCCACATGGAGGAACTGGAGTCGCTGGGTCGGCCGCGGTGGCTCGTCGTCCCCAACGGCTGGCACCGCCTGGACGCTGCCCGCTACAAGGCCCGGTACCCCGACCTGCAGGTCGTCTGCCCGGCCAAGGCTCGCAAGCAGGTGGAGCGGAAGGTGCCGGTCGATGGGACCTACGACGACTTCTCGTCCCTGGACGGCCCGGGCACGATCCGGTTGGAGCACTTCGACCCGGCCCGCCACTTCGAAGGGGCGATGGTCGTGCGCAGCGACGACGGGTTGACCCTGGTGTTCGCCGACAGCGTGTTCAACCTGCCGCACGGCACGGGCTTCTTCTGGTGGTTCTACGGCCGGGTGCTCGGCAACAGCGGGGGGCCGCGGGTCACCACCATCTCCCGGGTGATGATGACCATCACCCGCAGCCGGTCGGCCCTGCGGCAATACCTGGCCCGGTATGCCGACCGGGACGACGTGGTCCGGATCGTTCCGGGGCACGGAGACGTCATCGCCGACGACGCGCCGGCGGTCCTGCGGCGGCTCGCCGACTCGCTGTGACGCTCACCGGCGCCAGACGCGGGCCATTCCCTCGGGCGACGGCTCCACCAACCCCTTCTCGGTGATGATCCCGGTGACCAGCTCGGCGGGCGTCACGTCGAAGGCGGGGTTGCGCGCCGGCCCGTCGGCCGGGGTCGTCCGCACCCGGATGAACCGGCCGTCGTCGGACCAGCCCCAGGTGTACC
>RFKJ01000427.1 GCA_003694325.1 Deltaproteobacteria bacterium | reverse complement strand
TCGAAGTCGGCGTCGTAGTCGGAGTGGTCGTCGCAGTCCTGATCGACGCCGTCGTACCAGATCTCGGTGGCGGCGGTGTTGATGGTGGCGTCGGCGTCGTCGCAGTCGGTCCCGCCGTAGGTCTCGCTGCGTTCGCCGTCGTAGTCTGCGTCGTAGTCGTTGTGGTCGTCGCAGTCCTGGTCGACGCCGTCGTACCAGATCTCGGTGGCGCTGGGGTTGATCGCGCTGTCGGTGTCGTCGCAGTCGTTGCCCGGCAGACTCCCCGAGCCCTCGGCGTAGGTGGTGGTCAGCCCGACGTAGGCGTCGGGCACGTAGCCGTCCTCGTCGGCGTCGTAGTCGTCCCGGTCGTCGCAGTCGGTGTCGACGCCGTCGTACCAGACGTCGACCCGCGAGGGGTTGACGTCGGGCTCGTTGTCGTCGCAGTCGGTGGCCGGCAGGGAGCCGGTGTAGGTCGCGCTGTAGGCCTCGCTGGCGTAGTTGTCGAAGTCGGCGTCGTAGTCGTCGTTGTCGCCGCAGTCGGCGTCGGTACCGTCGTACCAGGTGTCGAGGGCGCCCTGGTAGATGAGGGCCGCGCCCAGGCCGGCGGGATCGTCGTCGCCGCAGTCCTCCAAGTCGTCGCTGTCGCGGCAGTCGGTCCCCAGGTTGCCGTACCGGTCGGGCAGGCAGTCGCTGGCCTGGCCGTCGCCGTCCTTGTCGAAGTCGGTGTCGCCGGCGCAGTCGGCGTCTACGCCGTCGTAGGCGCGGTCCTCGGCGCCGGGGTACACCTCCTCGGGGCCGAGGTTGTCGTAGGGATCCAGCGACACCCAGACGTTGGTCTGGTCGGTCTCGTCGGGGCGCTGGTCGTTTTCGGTGGTGTCGTCGTCGAAGCAGTCCCCCTCGAGGCCCTCCGGGATCGGCAACGGCGTGCCGCCGGCGAGGGCGACCCGGTCCTCGTAGTCGACGATCCAGTACCCGTCGCCGTCCTGGTCGCCGTCGTTCTCGTCGCAGCGCTCGTCGACGCCGTTGTACCAGACGACCGGGGCATCCGGCTGGGGGTAGGCGTTGGGATCGGTGTCGTCGCAGTCGCCCACCTCGAGGTTGCCCGAGCCCTCGACGTACTGCGTCTCCAGGCCGGCGTACTTCCGGGGCACGTAGCCGTCGCCATCCTGGTCGTAGTCGTCGTTGCCGGCACAGTCGCTGTCGACGCCGTCGTACCACTCGTCTTCGGCGCCGGGGTGGACCGTGTCGAGGGTGTCGTCGCAGTCGTTGCCCGGCAGGTTGCCGGAGTCGGCGACGTACTCCGTCGTCAGGCCGACGTACTCGTCGGGCACGTAGCCGTCGCCGTCCTGGTCGTAGTCGTCGTTGCCGGCGCAGTCGCTGTCGAAGCCGTCGTACCACTCGGCGTCGGCGCCGGGGTGGACGGTGTCGAGGGTGTCGTCGCAGTCGCCGCCGGGGAGGCCGCCGCTGTCGTCGGCGAACCGGCTGGGCACGTAGCCGTCGCCGTCCTGGTCGTAGTCGTTGTCGCCACTGCAGTCCTGGTCGAAGCCGTCGTACCAGGTCTCGGCCGCGCCGGGGTGGATGTCGGCCCCCGACAGGCCCGACCCGGGCGGGCCGTCGGCGCGGTCCCAGCAATCGCCTTCCGCGGCGGAGATCCCGTCGCCGTCCTGGTCGACGAAGTCCCACTTGCTGCTGCACGCGGCGAGCAGCGGCACCAGCACCACCAGGCGCGGGGTACGGACCGTGGTGGCGGGTGGGACCGGGCGGCGGCTCCGGCCGAGCCGGCGGATGGAGGCCAGGACGTCGACCATGTCATCTCCCTGCGCGAGCCCGCAGGGTAGATCCGATGGCGGCCCACAGGCAACCGCCGGACCGGGGGCTCAGAAGCCGACACCCTCAATGATGTAGACCGCGCCCGATCCCTCGGCGCCCGGCGCACCCACCGCGACGTCGGGGTTTCCGTCCCCGCTGAGGTCGCCGATGCTGCGAAGCTGCGCGCCGGCGCAGTCGCCGGTGGCCCCCCCGGTGATGGTCACGTCGGCGGTCGCCACGGTGGTGGCGCCGGTCAGGGCGCCGTAGAACAGGAAGCTGTGGCCGGGGGCCGAGTCGCTGGCGCAGCTCTCGCGGGTGCCATCGGCGATGCCCAGGTCCCCGGTGCCGTCGCCATCCAGATCGGCGAACATCGCCACGGCGATGCCGAGGCGCTGGTCGGTGTCGGTGCCCCGGACGATGGCGTCGGCGTCGCCGAGCGAGCCGCTGCTCGGCGCGCTGCTCCCGGAGACGAGGTAGGCCGCTCCCTCGTCGGATGCCCCGGCCTGGGGGGCGCCGATGACCACGTCGAGCGTGCCGTCGCCGTTGACGTCGGCCCCGCCGGCCACCGCGTCGCCGGCATTGTCCCGCTCCGCCTCGCCGGTCCACCGGGCGTCGGCGTCGGCGGCCGACCGGTCGGTGTCGATGGGGCCGAGGAACAGGTACGCGGCGCCGGCGTTGTTGCCGGCGGTGTCCTCGAGGTTGGCGCCGACCACGAGGTCGCCGATGCCGTCGCCGTCGAAGTCGCCCACGCCGGCCGAACCCTGGCTGAACTGGTCGCCGGCGGACGCGCCCCACAGCAGCACCGCTTCGGCCGCGATGTCGGTGGTGCCGGTGGAGGCCCCGGTCAGCACGTAGAGGGCGCCGTCGTTGGTGCCGTTGACGTCCAGCGCCGTGGTGCTGACGGCGAAGTCGGCCACGTCGTCGCCGTCGACGTCGCCGAGGTCGGCCAGCTCGCGGCCGAGGTAGGTGTAGTTGGCCGCCGCGGTCAGCGTCCAGTCGGCGGCGTCCAGGTCGAAGGCCCCGCTGGCCGGGCCGTAGACCACCGCCACGAGCCCCCGGTCCCGGCCCGACCCGCCGGCGCTGGCGCTGACGATGGCGTCGTCGTAGCCGTCGTCGTCGATGTCGACCAGGGCGACGCCCCGGCCGCCCTTGTCGCCGCTGTCGGACCCGGACAGCCGCAGCGCGGCGTCGTCCACCGCCCGATCGGCGGTGACCGGTCCGAGGTAGGCGTAGGCCCGCCCGGTGCCACCGGCGGAGCGGGCGCCGACGATGATGTCGACCTGGCCATCGCCGTCGAGATCACCGGACTCCACCGACAGGCCGTACTCGTCGCCCGACGAGCCGCCGGACAGCACGAGGCCCGCCGCCGACAGGTCGATGGCCGAGTCGATGGCGCAGTCGTTGGGGGTGCCGTCGCAGTCGTTGTCCTCGCCGTCGTTGCAGACCTCGGTGGCGCCGGTCCAGCACACGTCGCAGGTGTCGTCGCAGTCGCCCTCGTTGTCGACGTAGCCGGGGGGCTGCTCGCAGGCGGTGACCGTCGCGCCGCCGGCCTGCCCGTATCCGTCGAGGTCGGCGTCGATGGTCCAGACCGTGGCGTCGACGGCGTCCCCCTCGTCGACGAGATCATCGCAGTCGTCGTCGACGCCGACGGTGCTGCACAGCTCGTCGGCGCCGGGGTGGATGGCCGCGTCGGTGTCGTCACAGTCCCCCGGCTCCTCGGCGAACCCGACGGGCGCGGTGCACGCCTCCAGGGTCAGCGAGTCGAGGCCATAGCCGTCGCTGTCGAGATCACTGTAGAAGACCGTGGTGTCGATGGCGTCGGCCTCGTCGATGTCGCCGTCACAGTCGTCGTCCACCCCGATGGTGGCACAGCGCTCGGCGGCGCCGGGGTTGATCTCGGGGTCGCTGTCGTTGCAGTCATCGGGGTTGTCGACGAACCCGGCGGGCTGGTCGCAGCTCGCCACCGCGTCGGTGGTGCTGCCGTAGCCGTCGAGGTCGGCGTCGATGTACCAGGTGGGTGCATCCGCGGCCGCCTCGTCGATGACACCGTTGCAATCGTCGTCGACCTCGTTGCAGACCTCGTCCATGCCCGGGTTCCGGGTCGGGTCGCCGTCGTCGCAGTCGTCGGGGTTGTCGACGAAGCCG
>RFKJ01000426.1 GCA_003694325.1 Deltaproteobacteria bacterium | reverse complement strand
GCTTCGCGCCGCTGGCCGCGGCTTCGTGCCCGGTCGCCGCGATGGAGGCGTCCGCGCCCGGGGCGAGCCGAGCGCCGGCGATGAGGGCGTCCACCGTGGAGCGGAACCAGGCGTCGGCGTCGGGGCCCACCGACGACGCGGCCGCGGCGTGGCCGATGGTGAACACCACCAGGCTGCGCAGCAGGTGCGTGGCGGACGTTGGGGACAGGCCACCTCGGACGAGCGCGTCCCGCAGCGCCTCGCACCGGTCGACCAGGGCGAGGGTGTGGGCCGGGCGGGAGGCGACCAGCGGAACGGCGTTCGGGTGGGCCGACAGCTCGGTCCGCAACGCGAAAGCCAGGCCCCGCGCGCCGTCGGTGCCGTCCGGCCCGGGTTCGGGCAGCTCCACCCGGCCCAGGATGGAGTCGACGATGCGGTCGACGAGGGCGGACTTGTTGGCCACGTGGTAGTAGAGCGACGGAGCCTCGACGTCGAGCCGTCGGGCCACCGCCCGCATCGTGAGCTTGTGGGCCCCGGACTCATCGACGATGGCCAGGGCTGCGTCCTGGATGGCCTGGGGGGTGAGGGTCGACATGCTGCCTCCGAAAGCTGACCGCAGCTTACGTTGTTAGAGTTGGCGTGTCAAGAGGTGGCAGCCTTCCTTCCCTCGGATGCGACCGGCCTCGGCGCGGCGCGAGCGACGGCGTCGGTCGAGGTCAACCGCCCGAGGAGGCCGCTACGGCGGCGGCCGTCGGGGGCGGGTGCTCCCCGACGAATCGGACCAGCTCGGCCTCGCGTCGGCGGGCGTCCTGGAAGCCGATCTCCTCGACCTCGGCGGTGAACGCCCGGTCGAACAGCAGGTAGGAGAGCAGGTCCGACTCGCCGTCGCTGGCGTTCGCCCGGTCGGCGATGGTGGACAGCAGCCAGGCCACCTGCCGGGGGACCGGGGGCGGGTGTCGGCGCCAGGTCTCGGCGGCGAGGCAGCCCAGGTCCTCCGATGGGCGGATGAACAGGGTCTCCACCGGGCGCATGCCCAGGTCGGCCTCCAGGCGACGGGCGAAGCCCGGCCCGTAGACCGAGGTGCCCCAGGCGACGATGGCGTTGACCTGGTCGGTGGCCCGGAGGTCTCGCTCGACGGGATCGGCCAGCAGGGCGTTGAGCGTCTTCCCGGCGAGGAACGGCAGGTTGGGGGTCAGCTCGGGGTGGCGGATCCCGGGCGGGGTCTCGCGCTCGGCTGTGGTGCCGACGACGATGACCCGGCTGGCTCCGGCCATCACCGCCGGGCGCAGCGGGGTGTTCTGGCGCAGCCCCCCGTCGACGTACCACACGCCCTCGATCTCGATGGGGGGAAAGGCGAAGGGCAGGGCGGCGCTGGCCAGCAGGTGGCGGGCGGTGATGTGGACCCGGCTGATCCGGGACAGCGGGAGGGGATCGAGGCGCAGGGCCTGCATCGCCGAGTCCACGAACAGCACGTGGATGCCGCTGTCGACCTGGGTGGCGCTGACGATGAAGCTGCGCAGGGCCCGGCTGTCGATGGCCCGGCGCAGCGCATCGAGGGGCGCGACGCGCTCGACGAGGGCGTGGAGGGGCGCGGCGTCGAACAGGGCGGTCCCCGACGCGGCCGCCCAGGTGGCGCGCAGGGTCCGGACCAGGCCCCGGGCCTCCAGCCGGTAGACGTCGTCGATGGTCATGTCGCGCCAGATCGCGGTGAGGCGCTGCATTGCATCGAGGCTGCGTGCCGCGGCGAACACCCCGTTGAGCGCGCCGACGCTGGAGCCGGTGACGATGTCGGGCCAGGGCACCCGCCCGAGGTGTCGGGGCAACTCGCCCAGCAGGTAGCGCATGACGCCGGCGGCATAGGCTCCGCGCGCCGCACCTCCGCTGAGCACCAGGCCGAGGCAGTTCATGGGGACAGGATGGGGGCGGGGCGCGGACGGCGCAAGGCGCGGCCGCAGAATGGACCGGTCGTGACGAGCGGGGGGACCGGTGGCGGGCGCCCGGTGCGGGGCGCGATAGGTCGCGATGGATGCCCGACACCCTGCACGAACCGGTGATCGCGATGGAGGGCGTGCTGCGGCCCACCCGGCTGGAGGTGGACCTCGATGCCCTGGCCGACAACCTCGCGGCGATCCGGCGGCGGGTCGGTGCGGTGGACGTCATGCCGGTGCTCAAGGCCAACGCCTACGGCCACGGGCTGGTGGCCGTCGGCCGGTTGATGCAGGCGCTCGGCGTGCCCTGCATCGGCCTGGCCTACCTCGAGGAGGGGATCCGCCTGCGGCGCGCCGGGGTGGACACGCCCATCCTGGTGCTGGGCGGCATCCTCGGCAGCCAGATCCCGGCATTCCTCGAGCACGACCTGACCCTGACGGCGTCGTCGGTGGACAAGCTCCGGGCCATCGAGGACTGCGCGGCGACGACCGGGCGACGCGCCCGGGTCCACCTCAAGATCGACACCGGCATGGAGCGAATCGGCGTGCACTGGTACAGCGCCGAGACGCTCCTCGAGGAGAGCCTGCGCTGCCGGCACGTGGAGGTCGAGGGCATCTTCACCCACCTCGCCAACGCCGACGCGGCGGATCCGGGGCACGCCCGCCTGCAGCTCGAACGCTTCGCCGAGGTGCTGTCCTTCTATGACCGGCGGGGGTTGCCCCGGCCTCGCTGCCACGCGGCCAACTCCGGCGGCGTGCTCCAGCTCCCCGAATCCTGGCTGGACATGGTCCGCCCGGGGATCCTGATGTATGGCGTGTTCCCGTCGAGCGAGGTGGCGCGCACCGTCCCCGTCCGGCCGGCGCTGACCTGGACCTCCCGCGTCGTCTACTTCAAGGTCGTCCGGCCCCACAGCCCGGTCAGCTACGGGTCGACCTGGGCGCCCGACCGGCTCACCCGCATCGTCACCGTGCCCGTCGGCTACGGTGACGGGTACATGCGCAGCATGTCCGGGCAGGCCCAGGTGCTGATCCGCGGTCGGCGATACCCGGTGGTGGGGCGGATCTGCATGGACCAGCTCATGGTCGACATCGGCTGGGACAGCGCCTACAACGACGACGAGGTCGTACTGCTCGGCGCCCGGGGCGATCAGCGGGTGACCGTCGAGGAGCTGGCGACCTGGGCCGGTACCATCCCCTACGAGGTGCTGACCAACATCAACACCCGGGTGCCGCGGGTCTACGTCGGGCGGTGGGCGGAGAGGCTGGGTCTCACACGAGCTGGCTGAACCGCGGCCCGGGTTCGGTGCTGGACCGGTTGCCGTCGCCGTGGGGCAGGTAGGCGTCGAAAGCCGACGCGATGCGCCGCACCAGCAGGCGCCCGTCCTCGGTCACCACCAGGCGTTCCGGCGACAGCTCGACCAGCCCGACGTCGGCCAGGGGCCGCAGCTCGGCCAGGGCGTCGGCGAAGTGGTCGAGGGGGTCGATGGACCAGCGGGTCGCCACGTCGGTCCAGTCCACCACCAGGTTGCACATGATGCGGTGGATGATGTCCTTGCGAAGCCGGTCTTCGTGGGTGAACAGGATGCCCTTCTCCAGGGTCGGCCTGCCGGCCTCGACGGCCTTCCACCACGCCGAGAGCCGGGTCTTCTGCTGAAAGTAGCCGGTGTGCAGCTCGGAGATGGCGCTCATGCCGAGGCCGATGACATCGACGTCGGGGAGGGTGGTGTAGCCCATGAAGTTGCGGTGCAGCCGCCCCTGCCGGGCGGCCTCCGCCAGGCTGTCCTCGGGGCGGGCGAAGTGATCGAACCCCACCGGCTGGTAGCCGGCGGCCCGCAGGCGTTCCTGGGCCATCAGGAACAACTCCAGGCGCTGCTCGGTGGTCTGGAGCCCGTAGGCCTCCAGCCGCTTCTGGTGGGGCTTGAGCCAGGGTACGTGGGCGTAGCCGAACACCGCGAGCCGGTCGGGCTGCAGGGCGATCGTGGTGTCGAGGTCGCGGGCGAAGACCTCGGCGTCCTGGCGGGGCAGGCCGTACATCAGGTCGATGTTGAGGCCCTTCATGCCGAGCTTGCGGGCGCGTTCCAGGATTGCGGCGATGCGGTCGGCACGCTGGGGGCGGCCGACGGCCTCCAGCACGCCGGGATCGAAGCTCTGCACCCCCATGGAGATGCGGGTCACACCCAGGGCGGCGAGGGCGTCGATCTGTTCGTCGGTGGTGATCTCGGGGTCCACCTCGACGTCGACCTCCGCCCCCTCCACCAGGGAGAAGCGGCGCCGGACCATCGTGCACAGCACGGTCAGCTCTTCGGGGGTGAACCAGGTCGGGGTGCCGCCGCCGAGGTGGATGCGCAGGACGTCGTGCTGGGCGTGGGGCAACGGCAGGGCCGAGATCTGGCGGTCCAGGGCGTTGAGGTACCGGCGGCCGGCCTGCCGACGCCCGGCGACGACCATGTTGCAGGCGCAGAAGCTGCACTGCTCGGCGCAGAAGGGCAGGTGGATGTAGACGCTGGCCGGGGACCGGGCCTTGGACAGCGACACCGACTCGGCGCTGGGCGGGATGTCGGTCCGCCAGGCCGGGGCGGTCGGGTAGCTGGTGTAGCGAGGGGTCCGGGATTGCAGGCGGAGGATCAGGTCGGCGTCGAGGGCCATGGGCTCGTCCGGGGAGGTGCCGGAGGCGATGCATGCGCCGTGCCAGGGTGGCGGAGGGCGCGGCACGGCGTCGGCAAGGTAGCCCGCTCGGCGGCGCCTGCAGTACCGGTGGGGGATTTCCCCCACTATGCCGCCCGGGCTGTGCGGGGAGGCGCAGGCGCAGGAAGTGTGCCGACAACTGGCGCGCCGGTTCGTCCCCACGCTTGGGCCGGGCGAACGTCGCCACCGCCCTCGAATCCGCCGGTGAGAGCACCCGGACTCGCGGGGTAAGGGCTTACCCCCGGAGTCCGGCCCGTATTTGCACCCGAACTCGTGGGGTACGGGGCTACCCCCGGAGTCCGGCCCGTATTTGCACCCGAACTCGTGGGGTACGGGGCTACCCCCGGAGTC
>RFKJ01000425.1 GCA_003694325.1 Deltaproteobacteria bacterium | reverse complement strand
GGCTGACGGCGATGCCGGCCTCGGCCAGCGCCTGCACCGAGGCGCGGACCCGGTCCCGGTGGGCCACGAGGTCGAGCCCGCCCTCGGTGGTGATCTCCTCGGGCCGCTCGGCGACCAGGGTGACCCGGTGCCGCCGGGGATCGCCGTCGCGACGATCGAGGTGCTGCCGCGCGATGGACGTCATCTCGTCGGTGCAGGCCATCTCGACGTTGAGGAGCGTCTGCACCGATGACCGGAGGCGGGGAAGGTCGGCGTCGGTGATGTGGCGCCGGTCCATGCGCAGGTGGCAGGTGATCTGGTCGGCGCCGGCCAGCTCGGCGACGAGGGCGGCGGCGACGGGGTCGGGGTAGGGGCTCCGCCGGGCCTGGCGGACGGTGGCGACGTGGTCGATGTTGACGCCGAGACGGCGCAACCCGGGGGCGGACTTCATGACAGCTCCTCGGCGATGTGGGCGCAGTGCCGGGCCGCTCGGTCGGCGTCGGGGCCCTCGACCATGATCCGGACGACCGGCTCGGTTCCGGAGGGGCGGACGAGGACGCGGTAGCCGTCGGCGGTGGCGGCTCGGGCGGCGGCGATGGACGGGGGAAGGGGGGCCTGGCGGACGTCGCGTCGCAGGTCGTGGCGGGCCTGGGGCCAGCGCGTCCAGCCCGAGACGGGCAGGGGAAGGGTGGGACGGCCGGCGTCGTCGGCCGATGCCTGCAGCACCCGCAGGGCGGTGGTCAGCCCGCAGGCGGTGGGCGGGCCGTCGGCCAGCAGGATGTGGCCACTCGGCTCCCCCCCCAGCAAGGCCCGGTGCTGCTGCATGGCCATGGCCACGAACCGGTCGCCCACCGGCGTGCGGACGAGGCGGTCGCCGAGGGCCGCGCCCAGCCCACCGTTGGTCATGACCGTGCCGACGACCGTCCCGGGAATCGTGCGGGAGAGGAGCCAGAGGATGTCGTCGCCGTCGAGCACCCCGTGGCGGCGATCCACCAGCACCACCCGGTCGGCGTCGCCGTCCAGGCAGATCGCCAGGTCGGCGTCGCCCAGGTCGGCGGGGGGGTGCAGCGAGCCGACGCCCTCGTTGATGTTGCGGCCGTCCGGCGCGCAGCCCCGCAGGCGCAGCCGGGCTCCCCGGGCGCGGAGGGCGTCGGGGGCGCAGCCTGCGGCGGCGCCATGGGCGCAGTCCAGCAGGATGTGCAGCCCCGACAGGTCGATGGACGGCAGTGCCGCCAGCCAGGGCGCGAGGGGGTCGGGCAGGGGCTCCACGGTGCCCCCTCCCGGTTCCGGGGCGTCCTCCAGCCAGCGGCCAAGGGGCGCGGGGTCGAGGAGCTTGCCGCCGCCCCGATCCAGCACCTTGATGCCGTTGTCCCGCCAGGGGTTGTGGCTGGCGGTCACCATGACGCCGACGGCGTCGGGATCGCGCCGGGCCCGCGCCGCCACGGCACAGGAGACCGCCGCCGTGGGCAGCACCCCGGCGTCGAGGACCCGGGCCCCGCCCGCCACCAGGCCGGCGGTCAGGGCCTCGGCGATGTCCGGCCCGCTCTCCCGGGTGTCCCGGCCCAGCACGACCTCGTGCCCGGCCCCGATCCAGGCCGCGACCGCCCGGCCGATGCGGAAGCTGCCCGCTGCATCGAGGGGGAACCGGCCGGCCGGTCCCCGGACCCCATCGGTGCCGAAGCGGATGGTCATGGCTGCTTCCTCAAGGTTGCGTCAGGGTGAAGCTGCGGGGGCTGACATCGATGATCTCGATGGCGCCGACCCCGGTATCGGGGGCGGCGTCGGGCTCCTCTCCTTCGGTCTCCGGGCGGCCGAGACGTACCTCGATCTCCTGGCCGCCGGGGCGCCACCGACGGATCCGCATGCCGTTGGCGTCGGGTTCGCCGCCCTCGTGCACCACGACCCGGACACCGTCCAGCCGGATGCGCTCGAGATCGGCCTGGGGCCCGCGGACGGTGACCCGCGCGGTGGCTGGTTCGGCGACCAGCCCGTCCTCGTCCACCTGGACGGGGACGGCGTCGAACACCCGCTCGGCGATGATCGGCTCGACTTCGACCTGGACGCGGACGACGCGCGGCGCGCCCTCGGCGGGACGCAGCACCGGGTCGGGGATGGCCAGGGCGGCGGCGTATTGCCGGTCGGCGGCCAGGCCGGCGACGTTGACCACGTCGGTGGCGACCTGGGCCAGCTCCTGCACCCGGCTCTGGGGGCCGACGATGTGCACGGTGGGGGGCTCGCTGCGCACGTCGGTGATGGTGTAGCCATCGGCGGGCTCGCCGATGATGGTCGGGCGGACCTCGACCTCCTTGGTGATCGCCTTCTCCAGGTCGATGTCCACCGCCGGGGGCGAGACCTGGACGACCTCGACGCCGGGCGGCAGGCCGGCCACCTCGATCTGGCCGAAGTCCACGGCCACGGTGCCAGCCGGGCTGTCGTGGAGGTCCACCGCCAGGCTCAGGGTGCCGCGCTTCAACTGGCGCACGACGCCCTGGGGTCCGCTGACGGTGACGACCAGCGTGCTGGGAACCTGGCGGGACGGCACCAGCCCGTCGGGCCAGGACCAGGCGACGGTGGCCCGGGTGCGGACCTCGACGACCTGGTCGGACTGGACCCAGGCCCACAGCATCGTCGCGAAGAGCAGCGACAGCACCTTCAGGGGCAGGTTCTCGGTGAAGGCCCGCACCAGCACGTCCCGCAGCCGTCGGCCGTTCGAGGTCGCCATCAGGTCCTCCACCGGGCCAGGCGCCGCGCTCGCTGCGGCTCGGGGGGCTGCAGGATCCCCTGCAGGTGGCTGCGCAGCTCGTTGGCGTCCCGGCAAGGGGTCAGCCGCCCCTCCTGCACGACGCTGACGGCCCCGCGCTCCTCGCTGACGACGATGACCACCGCGTCGGTCTCCTCGGTCAGCCCGATGGCGGCGCGGTGCCGGGTGCCCAGCATCCGGCTGACCGACTTGGAGTGGGTCAGCGGCAGGAACACCTGGGCGGCCGCGACGCGGCCCTTCTGCAGGACGATGGCGCCGTCGTGCAGGGGGCTGGTCGGGTGGAAGATGGCCAGCAGCAGCTCCTGGCTGACCCGGGCGTCCAGCGGCGTGGCCGGCTCGACCCAGTCATCCAGGCTCGCCTCCCGCTCGATCACCATCAGGGCTCCGATGCGCCGGCTGGCCAGGGCGAAGCTGGCCTTGACCAGTTCTTCGAGCATCGACAGCTCGGTGGCGGCGCCCAGGCGGGGAAACAGGGTGCCGCCGGCCCGGGCGAGGCCCCGCCGGATGTCGCGCTGGAACAGGATGATCACCGCCAGCACGAGGTAGACGAAGAACTTGTCGAGCAGCCAGCGGATGGTGGTCAGGCCGAGCCTGCCGGCGACCAGGTACAGCGCCAGGCCCGCCCCGAGGCCCAGCAGGCTCTGAAACGCCCGGGTGCCCCGCAGGATGACCATCGCCCGGTACAGCAGGAAGCTCATGATGGCGATGTCGAGGACATCGGCCCATCCCAGGGCGTCCCAGAGCCAGGTCCAGCTCATGGCCGCGCTGCCGCGATGGCCGCCATCATCTCCACCACCTGCCGGGTGGGGCGCACGTCGTGGACCCGCAGGGCCCGGGCCCCGGCCATGCAGGCCGCCGCGGCGGCGGCCAGGGAGCCGGGGAGCCGGTCTGCGGGGTCGGGCAGCCCCAGCGTGGCGCCGATGAAGCTCTTGCGGGAGGCGCCGACCATCACCGGGTAGCCGGTGGCCACCAGGTCGGGCAGTCCCCGGAGCAGTGCCAGGCTCTGGGCGGCCGTCTTGGCGAAGCCGATCCCCGGGTCGAGCCAGACCTGCGGGGCCCGGGCCCGCTCGGCGCGCCGCAGGAGGTGGTCGCGGACCTCGGTCACCACGTCGTCGTAGTCGGTGAGCCGGGTCATGGTGGCCGGGGTGCCGCGCATGTGCATCAGCACGATGGCGTCGGCGTCGGCGCTGACCGCGGGCATCTCGGGGTCGTCCATCGCCGACACGTCGTTGATGATCCGGGCGCCGACGGCCAGGGCCCGGGCGGCCACGACGGCCTTGCGGGTGTCGACGCTGACCGGCGCCAGCTCGGCGATGGCGGCGATCACCGGGAGCACCCGGCGACACTCCTCCTCGGCGTCCACCGGCGGCGCGCCGGGGCGGGTGGACTCGCCGCCGACATCGATCCAGTCCGCGCCCTCGGACACCATGCGCCGGGCGCGGGCCACGGCGGCATCCACGTCGAGATACCGCCCGCCGTCGGAGAACGAGTCGGGGGTGACGTTGAGGATGCCCACCACCAGGGCGCGCCCGCCCTTCCCCTCGGTTTGGTCGCGCACCATGGTCAGGCCGAGTGGGGGACCGGGTAGACGGGGTTGAGCCCGGCGACCACGCGCTCGAACTCCTCGCCCTCGACGGTCTCCTGGTCCAGCAGCAGCTCGGCGAGGCGCTCGAGGATGTGCATGTTCTGGCGGAGGATCGTGGTGGCCAGCTCGTGGGCTTCCCGGAGCAGCCGCTGCACCTCGGCGTCCACCTTGCGGGCGGTGTCGGGGCTGTGTTCCTGGGTCCGGCCGAAGTCGCGCCCCAGGAACACCTCGTTGCCGTCGTCCAGGGCCATCGGGCCGAGCACCTCGCTCATCCCGTACTGGGTGACCATCGCCCGGGCGAGGCGGGTGGCCTGCTGCAGGTCGTTGGCCGCCCCGGTGGACCGCTCCTTGAGCGCGATCTCCTCGGCGGCCCGCCCGCCCATGAAGATCGCCAGGCGCGTCGTCAGCTCGGCGAGGGTCGCCCCGAGGCGGTCCTCGTCGGGGACCATCTGGGTGACGCCCAGCGCCCGCCCCCTCGGCACGATGGTGACCTTGTGAACCGTGTCGGCATGGGGCAGGAGCCGGGCCACGATGGCGTGGCCGGCCTCGTGGAAGGCGGTGCGGCGGCGTTCCCGTTCGGGGATGACCATGCTCCGCCGCTCGACCCCCATGCTGACCTTGTCGCGGGCCTCCTCGAAGTCCTCCATGTCGACGGCGTCCTTGTCGTAGCGCGCCGCGTGCAGGGCCGCCTCGTTGACCAGGTTCTCCAGGTCGGCGCCGGACAGCCCGGGGGTGGCCTTGGCGATGGTCTCGAGGTTGACGTCGGGGCCCAGCTTCGTGCGGCGGGTGTGGACCTGCAGGATGCCCAGCCGGCCCTTGAGGTCGGGGTTGCCGACCACCACCCGGCGATCGAAGCGGCCCGGCCGGAGCAGGGCGGGGTCGAGCACGTCGGGGCGGTTGGTGGCCGCCATGAGGATGACGCCCTCGTTGGACTCGAAGCCGTCCATCTCCACGAGGAGCTGGTTGAGGGTCTGCTCCCGCTCGTCGTGACCGCCGCCCATTCCGGCCCCGCGGTGGCGGCCCACGGCGTCGATCTCGTCGACGAAGATGATGCAGGGGGCGTTCTTCTTGCCCTGCTCGAACAGGTCGCGGACCCGGCTGGCGCCGACGCCGACGAACATCTCGACGAAGTCGCTGCCGGAGATGCTGTAGAACGGGACCCCGGCCTCGCCGGCGACCGCCCGGGCCAGCAGGGTCTTGCCGGTGCCCGGGGGACCCATCAGCAGCACGCCCTTGGGGATCCGGCCCCCCAGGCGGGTGAACCGGCGGGGATCCTGCAGGAACTGGATCACCTCGACCAGCTCCTCCTTGGCCTCCTCGGCACCCGCGACGTCGTCGAAGGTGACCCGGCGCCCCGACTCCGACAGCAGGCGGGCACGGGACTTGCCGAAGCTCATGGCCTTGCCGCCCGAAGCCTGCATCTGGCGCATGAAGAACAGGAACAACACGAACAGCAGGACCACCGGCAGCAGGGTGGTCAGCGGGCCGAGGATCCCGCCGTCGGGGGGGCGCTCGAAGTTCGGCACGATGTCGGCGTCGCGCAGGACTTCGAGGAGGTAGTCGCTGTCCGGGGGTCCGACCGTCTTGAAGGTGGTCCCGTCGGCGAGGGTCCCCTTGATCTGCTGGCCGCGGATCGTCACGTCGTGGACCCGGCCCTGTTCGATCTGCTCGACGAGCTGGGAGAACTTGAGCTCCTGGTGGCGACTGCGGCCCTCCTGGCCGACGACGGCGAAGGCCAGCAGCACCACCAGGGCCAGGAAGACCCACAACCAGAGTCCGCGGGTGTAGCTCTTCATCGGTCCGTGGGGAGGGTCGTGGAGGGGCAGAGGAGGACGACGGCGTCGGGCCTGGCGGGTTCGGTGGCGGCGGCAGGTCGGGGGCGAGCGGTGGTCGGGGCCGCCGGGACCGCCCCCCGCCCGCGCCGGGGCCCGGCATCGACCGGAGGATGTCGATCGGTGGCCGTCGACAGCAGGGTATCGCGCCAGCGTCTCCCTGCGTAGCCGAGCCGGCGGTCGGGTGGCGGGGAGGCCGCCGGACGCGGTATGCAGGGCGCCTCGTGGAGTCGGCATGGTCGGGCAGCGAGCCGAAGGGCGGCAGGTGAACGGGAGGCGGGCGGCGCATCCGGCGACCATCGCCCTGGCCGGCGGGGGAACCGGCGGCCACGTCTACCCGGCGCTGGCCATGGGGCGGGCGCTGCAGGCCCGGGGGCACCGACTGCTCTACCTGGGCGAGGCCGACCGCCTGGAGGGGCGGGTGGCCCCGGCCGAGGGGATCTCCTTCCACGAGGTCCCGGTTGCCCGCTACCCGCGGGCCGGCGTCTGGACCCGGGCCGCCTTCCTGGGGCAGCTCGGCGCCAGCGTCACCGCGACCCGCCGCCTGCTCCGGGGCCTGGAGGTCGATGCGGTGCTGGGGGTGGGGGGCTACATCATGGCCCCCACGGTGCTCGCCGCGGCCTCCCTGGGGATCCCCACCGCGATCCACGAGGCCAACGTGACCCCGGGCCTGGCCAACCGCCTGTGCGCCCGGGTCGCCGACCTCGTGCTGCTGACCTACGAGGCCACGGCCGACCGCCTCCCCGCCCGCCGCGATCCGGTGGTCGTCGGCTGCCCGGTGAACCCGGCCATCCTCGCCGGCGACCGCAGCGCCGCCCTGCGGCGCTACGGCCTGGCCGACGACCGCCCGGTGCTGCTGGTGGTCGGCGGCTCGCTGGGGGCTGCCCGGATCAACGACATCGGCCTGGCCGCCGCCCGGGCATCCCGCCGTTGGCAGATCATCTTCGTGACCGGCCCCCGCTACCACGCCGAGGTGGCCGCGGCCCTGGGCCCGCCGCCCCCCGGGGTGGCCCTCGTCGACTACGAAGACCGCATGGCCGACGCCTACGCCGCGGCCGACCTCGTGCTCTGCCGTGCCGGCTCCAGCACCCTGGCCGAGCTGACCGCCCTCGGCAAGCCGTCGATCCTTGTGCCCTCGCCCAACGTCACCGACAACCACCAGG
>RFKJ01000424.1 GCA_003694325.1 Deltaproteobacteria bacterium | reverse complement strand
GCCTCGTGCAGGTTGGGATCGAAGCGCTCTCCGGGCGCGCCGATGGCCTGCACCCCCTCGGACGCCAGGACGCCGTCGATTCTCGCCCGAACGGCGTTCAACCCGTCCTGCCAGGCCGTGGCCCCTTCCGGCAGCCAGGACAGTGCCCGTTGGACCGAGTCCCGGACGCTCAGCAGCTCGAGCAGCAGCCGGTCCGTCCGCTCGCGGATCCCGCGCTCGATGGTCTCGGCCTGGTGGCGGCGGAGATTGGCGAGGTCGGCGGCCAGGCGCTGGACCCGATCACCGTCGGGGCTGGCCTGGCGCAGCGCGTCGCACTCGGCCCGGGCGGCGTCCAGGGCGGCCTGCACCCGGTCCCGCTCGGCGATCGCCTCGTCCCGTTCCTGGCGCGCCGCGGCCACCTCGTCCTGCAGCGCGGCCACCTGCTTCCGGAGGGCGGCGAGCTCCTGCTGGAGGCGGGTGAACCGCGAGTCCGCCGATGGCCCGGCGGACCGGGTGTCCGCCGACGCCGCCCGCTGTTCGGCGAGCTGGGTGCGGAGCAGTTGCACGGTGCGGGTGAGCTGGGCGTTCTCGTCGTTGCGCGCTGCGAGCTGTCGCTGCAGGGATGCGATGACTCCCTGGGCGCGCTCGAGCTGGCGCGCCAGGGCGTCCCGTTCCTGCGCCACCTCGGCGACGGCGCGTCGGGCGGTGGCGACGTCGACCACCCCGGGGGCGAGGGGATGGCGGCGATAGGACATGGGCACTCCGCGGTGGGGGCTCGCCTCCGTTGGCAGGCCTCGGGCATCATTTCGGCGCGGATGCGGGCGCCGTCAAGTCATCGCCGGCCGGGGGGGGCGCGTTCGGATCGAGCATTCCCTCCCCACCGACCCGGGGGGAAGGAGAGGACCGCAGCCGGAGGGGAGTCCGGCGCGGCCGTTCAGTCCACCCGGCCGTATCGTTCGCCGCCGAACCACAGCGCGTCCACCCGGCCGTCCTGCTGTTCGACGAGCAGCTCGCTCTCCCCGTAGGGGCAGTCGGGGCCGGCCCATAGCTCGTCCCCCCGGATTTCGAGGGACCACTGGACTCCTGCCGAGTTGGTCCACCGCAGGTCCGGGCCGTCGAGCTGCACGGTGACCTCGTGCCAGTCGTTTTCGACGGGTTCGCGCCGATAGTCGCCGGCGAACGCCTCCAGCGCCAGCTCGGCGACGCCGCCGGGGTGGACCGCCGCCAGCCCCTCGGCCAGCGACGGCGTGGCCGCCAGGAGCCGCTTGTCCACGGCCTCGATGTAGTAGTCCGCCTCGTAGATCCCCTCGAAGTCATCGGGCCAGGTGGAGCGGTCGAACCACTGGTGGGGGCTGTCCTCGAGGCCGAATTCCGGCCACGTCGCGAAGACGTGGTGCATGAACTCGTGCTGGAACCACTGGGGGTGGTAGGCCCGGACCTCGGCTTCGGTGTAGGGTCCGCTGCCGAGGTGGGCGGGCTTGCGGATGAACCAGGCGTCGTCGGACAGGAACAGTGGCTGACCCGCTCCGTAGGAGCCCATGCCACCGGTGATGAACTCGCGGTCGAAGCCCGAACCGTCGCCGGGGACGCCGGAGGGGGCCACCACCCACCAGAAGTCGGTCTCGTCGGCGATCGCGTCGGGCACCCCGTCCACCATCCCGATCGCGTCGGGGTAGCTCACGACGATGCTGCCGTCGTCGGTGTAGGACACGGTGGTACAGTCCCGCAGCGTGTGGACCTGGAGCAGGACCTCGACCCCACCGGTGATGGACCGCACCCAGTCGCGGAAGAGGGCGGTCGCCGTGTAGAGCAGGGCGGCATCGTCGGCCAGGATCGCCGGATCGATGTCCAGGTGGACCTGCTCGGGCTCCATGTCGGGCAGCGTGGGGCGGGTCACGGTGGCGCAGGGGGCGACGACGGCGGTCCACCGCAGGGTACCCCGGGTCGGCGGATCGTCGAGCCGCAGGGCCTGCTCGACCATGCGCAGGCCATAGTAGGCGACCGGGTCGCCGATGTTGCTGTCGTCGAAGGGGATCCCCTCGCGCCAGATCGAGGTGGACAGCGGCATCTCGGCGAACAGGGCGTCGAGTCGGGCGCGGGCCGCTGCCCGGTCCCCCGCCTCCAGCTCGTCCTGCCCGTAGAGCAGGGTTTCGAGGGCCGCTGCCAGGTGATCGGGGACCGCCTCGCGACCCCCGTGGAGGGCGTAGTACTCGGCCAGGACCTCGTCGGTGCTGCGCCTGGGGGGCTCGGCCGCCGTGTCGGCGCCCTCCCCGGGCGGGACGTCCGTGCCACCCGTGCACCCGGCCAGTCCGATCCCCAGCAGGGCCATCCACCGGAGCGGGCGGGCGAACAGCATCGTGCCTCCGTCACCCTCCTGTAGCACCCCGGAGCCATCGGAGAACCGGGGGCCGGCGGTCCGGGCCTCGCTTCGCAGGCCGGCCCCCCCGAACCGCGCAGCACGCGGCGGGGGTGGCGACGGTGCGGCGGGGAGACGAGGCCGAGGAACCGTCGTCGAGTCGGCGGTGCCCCCCGGCAGGTGTGCGGCTCACGGCGGGCTCTCGGCGGAGTCGGGCGACGCCGAACGATGTTCGGTCGTCCTGGAACGCCCCGCCGTGCCGGCCGGAGACGCCGTGCCGGCCGGAGGCGAGGATCCCGCGGGTTGCCGGCTGCAGGGGAAGGCCAGCGCGGCCAGGTCGGTTGCGCAGGAAAATCCGCCAAAGCATGGCGTTGACCGTATCGAGTGATTGTGGGCCGGATCGGGCGACGTCGTCACCCGGGTGCGGGACTCGCGGGAGGCGACGAGGTTCCGCATCGACGGGCGGTCGATCTGCTGCGGCGTGGGGTCGATGCAGGGGAGACCTTCTTCGTAGGGGATGTCGTCCTGTCCTGGGTCTGCCGGGTGTTGACCAGCCGTCATCGCTGTGGACGGGAGGAGTAGGCTGTGGTGGTGCGGCAGCTCACCGAGGCCGAGGAGCTGGTCTTGGAGTCGACGGAGAGGGTGGTGCGGGCGCTGCGCGCCTCCCAGCGCGGCAAGGGGGGCTTCGCCGACTACCTCATCGCGTCGCGCGCCCACGACGCTGCGCGTTCGACGGTGCTCACCTTCGACCGGGTCCTGCTCGCCGAGCCGGGCTTCGACAGCCCGTAGACGCGCCGGGGGGCACCAAGATGGGGCTCGTGCCGGCGCTCGCCTGTGCGGGCCATCGCGTGGCGGTCGGGCTGCCGTGGGAGTGGTCGAGGCCCCGGTCCTGCAGGTACCCTCGAGCGGTCAGGTCGCGGCCCGCACGGCCGCGACGATCCCCTACGCCGGTGTCGACATCGTCGGGGCGCTCGATGTCGACGACTTCGACGCAGCGCTCGAGGCCCGGATCGAGCGCGTGCGCGATTGCTCCCAGCAGGCGCCCCCCCCCCGGGTATGCCCCGACCTCACCGGGCTCGTGAAGGTCCGGTTCGTCATCAGCGGCACGGGCAAGGTCACGAGTGCGACTGCCTGGGAGTCCACTCTCGACGACGCGGAGGTGGAGTCAAGAATCGAGAACGCCCTCCTGGACTGCCGGTTCCCCATGGCTGGGGGAGGGGGTGTCGTGATCGTGCGGTACCCGTTCGACCTCCGTCCCCCCTGGTGAGGGCGCGGGAGTGAATGGTCCCCAAGCGGCGGCGCCAATCGGAAAAGCCGCCGAGAACCAGGGTTCAAGGCGGCCATTCGGTATGTGGTGGGCGATACTGGACGAAGTTCGAACTTTTTGGGTAGAGGCCGAGGGGTGGTCGGACCTGGATAGTTCCCATCCGGAATCTCGAAAGCTGTAGTTCCCCCTGTTGAAAGAGCGCATCGTGGGGTGCAATTTCCGGCCTGACGGACTAGTTGGTTT
>RFKJ01000423.1 GCA_003694325.1 Deltaproteobacteria bacterium | reverse complement strand
TCTCGAGCTTGTAGACGGTGTCACCCCGGGCCAGGATGTCGGCCAGGGTGGCCTCCCCGCAACGGGCGGCGACCTGCCGCAACCGCCGGCGGGCCTGGTAGGCCCCATAGGCCCGCCAGGCATCGCGCAGCTCGGCCAGCAGGCGGTTCTCGTCCGCGCCCGCCGGCCCCGGCAGGCGGAACAGCCGCCCGACGAGCGACCGGAAGGCGGCGTCCGGGTCGCCGCCCGGACCTGCCGCCCACACCCGCCAGAACGGGGGCTCCGGCGGCCCGAGGGCATCGACCGGCGGCAGGTACACCCAGGTCAGCCGCAGCCCCTCGCCGGTCTCGGCCGGCGGCTGGAAGAACCGCGAGCTGACGGCCACCCCGTGGAGGGGGGGCCCGTCGGTCCCCGAGGCCTCGGCCATGACCGCCGGCAGATCGAAGCGCCCCTGCCAGCGGGCCCGGGCGCCGAGGTCCTGCCACCGCCGCTGGCCCGCGCGCCCGTCCACCCGCTGCACCTCGATGTTGCCCTCCCCGTCGTCGACGGCGGCGACCAGCGTCACGGCGTCCCCGCGTTCCTGGAGCTCGTCCGCCAGCGAGAGCCAGGTCTCGACCAGGTGATCGAGGACCCGGCCCATTCCCACCGCGTCCCCCAGCATCCGCCCCGGGGGGAGGTAGTCGTCGAGGACCAGCACCACCTGCCGGCAGGAGATCTCCCGGCTCTCCGGCATGCGGACCTGCAGGCGGCCGGTGCGCATGGACAGGCGCCAGTGGATCCGGCGGGTGTCGTCGCCGGGGTGGTACTCCTTGAACCGGAAGTGGTCCTCGGTGGCGAAGCGGTGCGGCCGGGTGAGCACGTCCGGAGCCTGCAGCCGGCTGCGGGGGGGATCGATGATCGACAGCGGCCGGAACCGCGGCAGGACCTTCAGCTCGGCGGTGGCCAGGCTCGCCACGCTGACCCGGGTGAAGCCCAGGACGTCCTGGTAGTAGATCCGGGCCGGTCCCAGCCGGTGCAGCCCCCGCGGCGTCGCCCGGAACCTCCCGGCCAGGGTGACCCGTTCCCGCCGGACGCCGGCGCCGACGGCGTAGCGACTCTCGGTGCCCAGTTCGGGGCGATTGGGGTCCTCGATCAGCAGGGTGAAGCCCGGGGGCACCGGCAGGCGGGCGAGGTGGAACCGCTCCTCGGCCGGCTGGCCGGCCAGCACCACCGCCGGCGACAGCTCCCGCCAGATCCCGGCCCGCTCCCGGCCCAGGCCGTGGGCGAAGCTCCGGACCAGGAAGGTCGAGACGAAGCTCGACACCCCGAGCACGCTGTAGAAGAGCAGCAGCGAGAGCACCGCGAGCAGCCCCAGGCTGGCCCAACGGGCTGCCAGGCTCAGCACCACGAACCACAGCCCGGTCCCCAGCGCCCCCCAGCCCCGGGGGGTGACGATGCGCAGGTGGCGGTGCACGGTCGCCAGGAAGGTGGCCGGGCGGAGCAGGCCGGCCTGCCGGAGCAGCCGTCGTTCCCGTCCCACCTTGATCACGACCCCGAGGAGTTGCAGGGCCAGCGGCGGCAGGATGAACACCAGTGCCACCAGGGTCATGGAGACGCTGGTGTCGGCCACCTCGCTGACGTCGAGGAAGGCGCTGCAGGCCAGCCCGACGATGAAGGGCAGCAGCACGATCCCGCACCCCTGGCCCGAGATCCCGAGCAGCGACCACAGCGGGTGGGGGGTCTTCACGCCGGGGTCCCCCCTTCAGGCCGGCACCGCGACCTTGTCGAGGACTTCGGCGACGTAGGCGTGGCCGGTGTCGTCCCCGCTCACCACGAGGCGGTGGGCCAACACGTCGGCGGCCACCTGCTGCACGTCGTCGGGGGTCACGTAGTCCCGTCCGGCGGCCAGGGCGTGGGCCTGGGCCACCCGCGCCAGCATCAGGACCGCCCGCGGCGAGGGGGGGGCCAGCACCCGGGCATCCCCCCGGATGGCGTTGGCCAGCCCCACCAGGTAGCGCTTGACCTGCTCGGCGACGAAGATCCGCGGCACCACCGCCTGCCAGGCCAGGAAGTCCTCCCGGTCGACCACCGGGTCGAGCTGCTCGATGATCGGGCGGTCGACGAGGTGGACGTCGAGCAGTTCGACCTCGGCCTCCGGCGGCGGGAAGCCCATGGTGAGCTGCATGGTGAACCGGTCGAGCTGGGCCGCCGGCAGGGTGTAGGTGCCCTGGTGGTCCAGCGGGTTCATCGTGGCCAGCACCTGGAAGGGCGGCGGCAGCTTGTGGGTGGTGCCCTCCACCGTCACCTGCCCCTCGGCCATGACCTCGAGCAGCGCCGACTGGGTCTTGGGGGTGGCCCGGTTGATCTCGTCGGCCAGCAGGATGTTGGTGAAGACCGGTCCCGCCTGGAACTCGAAGGACTTGCTGCGCAGGTTGAACACGTTGCTGCCGGTGATGTCCATCGGCAGCAGGTCCGGGGTGAACTGGATGCGCTTGAAGTCGCAGTGGATGCTGGCGGCGATCGACCGGGCGAGCATCGTCTTGCCGGTCCCGGGGACGTCGAGCAGCAGGACGTGCCCGCGGGCGGTCATCGCCAGCAGCACCTTGCGGATGACGTCGTCCTTTCCCTTGATCACCCGCCCGATGTTGTCGACGACGGCCTGGAACTGCGCGCAGAATCGGGCGACGGCGGCGGCGCGCTCCGGGTCGGCCGGGACGCGAGGGGCAGCGGCAGGCATGGAGATGGCTCCCTGAGACGAGGATCGCCAGCATAGGCCGACGCGGCTCGCGCTGCCGGCGCCGACGCCGCAAGGGCCGGTGGCGTCCACCGCAGGAGGGGGCCCCGGCCCTTCCCCGCCGACCCTCCGGCCGGGCGCCGGCGCTCAGGCGCCGTCGAGGACGAACAACCGGCGCAGCGCCCGCCACAGGCGGGTCACCGCCGACGCCTGGGCCGCCTCGCGCTGGCGGCCCATGGCCTCCAGTTCGTCGAGCGGAAACCCCCAGGCGCGGGCGAATTCCCGCACCACCCGCCACTCCGTGCCGTCCCGCTCCCGGTCGATGAAGCACAGGTCGACCATCGCCTCGAGGATCGGCCGCGGCTCGGGAGGACGGGGCACCTCGTTGGGGCGCCACGGGCGGATGTCGGCCTCCGACAGCGGGGGCAGACCCGTGCGGGCGACGAAGGCGTCGATGAACCGTCGCTCCCCCGGCCGGATGAGGCCATCGGCGAGCATCACCGCGAGCAGCCCCTGCACCGCGACCCGCCGGGGATCGACGGGCGGGGCCGGCGACGAGGCCGGCGGCGGCGCCTCGTCCGGCGATCCCACCGGCGATCGGGCGATGACCCCGCCCCCTTCCCGGGGCCCCCGCTGGAG
>RFKJ01000422.1 GCA_003694325.1 Deltaproteobacteria bacterium | reverse complement strand
CCTGGTGTGTCCGCCCCCACCTAATGCGGTGGCGGCCCGCCAGCCGGGACACGCCGCGCCCCACCCGTCGGCTGCGTCCCCGACGCGCCGGATCGTCGCCGCAGGGACCCCCGGAAACGAACGGGGCGCCCCCCGGTCGAGGGGCGCCCGCGTCGACCGGGACGGTCTTCCTCGATCAGGCCTTGGCCGCCATCTGGGCGACCTCGGCGGCGAAGTCGTCGGACTTCTTCTCCAGGCCCTCACCCAGCTCGTAGCGCACGAAGCGCCGGACCTGGATGTTCTCGCCGATGGTGGCGATGGCGTCGTTGAGGATGTCCTGGACCGTCTTCTTGTCGTCCTTGACGAAGACCTGCTCGAGCAGGCAGACGTCGGCGTAGAACTTGCCCATCCGCCCCTCGACGATCCGGTCGGCGATGTGCTCGGGCTTGCCCTCCTCGATGACCCGCGCCTTCTGGACCCGCTTCTCGTGCTCGATGGCCTCGGGGGGGATGTCCTCGCGGCGGACATAGGACGGCGCCGCCGCGGCGATGTGCATGGCGATGTCCTTGACGAGGGTCCGGAAGTTCTCGTTGAGGGCCACGAAGTCGGTCTCGCAGTTGACCTCGACCAGCACGCCGATGCGCCCACCGGCGTGGATGTAGGCTTCGACGAGCCCCTCGGTGGCGGCCCGGCTGGCCTTCTTGGCGGCCTTGGCGATGCCCTTGGCGCGCAGCCAGTCGATGGCGGCCTCCATGTCGCCGCCGGTCTCGGCGAGGGCCTTCTTGCAATCGAGGATGCCGGCCCCGGTGCGCGCGCGCAGGGCCTTGATGTCAGCAGCGGACATGGTGTCTCCAGGCGGTGGAGGATGTACGAGAAGGCGACCGGGCACCCCGATCGCCAGTTTCTGGGTAGACGCAGCGTTGCCGGGACCTGCCGGCCCCGGAGGCGACGCGGAGGGCGGGGCGGTCCCGCCCCCCCCCGCCGCGCGACCGGATCACTCGGCGGGCGCGGCCTGCTCGACCTCGCCGCCACCCCGGCGGACCACCTCGACGTCACCGAGGTCGTCGGAGGCCGCGGCCACCACGCCCTCGCCCAGGGTGTCCCGCCCGGCGTGGGCACCCTCGATGGCCGCATCGGCGATGGCCGAGGTGAACAGCCGGATGCTCTTCAGGGCATCGTCGTTGCCGGGGATGACGTAGTTGATCCCGTCGGGATCGCAGTTGGTGTCGCAGAGCGCGACCACCGGGATCTTGAGCCGACGGGCCTCGGCGACGGCGATGTGCTCCCGCTTCGGGTCGATGACGAACAGCAGCCCGGGCAGGTTGCGCATCTCCTTGATGCCGCCCAGCGACCGTTCCATCTTGGCGATCTTGCGGGTCAGCTCCAGGGCCTCCTTCTTGGTGAGGAGGTCGAAGCGCCCCTCGTCGCGGGCCTTCTCCAGCGCCACCAGGCGATCGATGGACTTCTTGACCGTCTGGAAGTTGGTCAGGGTGCCGCCCAGCCAGCGGTTGTTGACGTAGAACATGCCGCAGCGCTGAGCTTCCTCGGCGATGACCTCCCGCGCGGCCCGCTTGGTGCCGACGAACAGGATGGTGCGACCGCGGGCGACCTCCGCCGTGACGTAGCGGGTGGCCTGGACCAGCCCCAGGGCGGTCTTCTGCAGGTCGATGATGTGGATCCCGTTCTTCTCGCCGTAGATGTACGGCTTCATCTTGGGATTCCAGAGGCGCGTCTGGTGTCCGAAGTGGACGCCGGCCTCGAGGAGGTCGCGCAGCGACACGTTGGCCATGGATTGCTCCGGGCGGGCCCTGGCGGCCCTGGGTTCGGGTTGAGCGACCGCCGGTCCTCCGACCCCACCCCCGCGCGCCTTCTGGCCGACGCGGGGGCACCACAGGGTCGGGGGAGGGTTCCGACGTGAGAGTCCTCGCAAATGCTGCGAAGCAGGCGCCAGCTAATCCACCGGCGCCCCCAAGGCAAACGCGGCCGCGCCGGAGGCGGCCCGGCGACCGGACGCCTCAGGCCGGGGCCGGCTGCCCTCCTTGGGGCTTGTCCTCGTCGCCACCCGCGTCGTCGGTGCCAGCCGGCGTCCCCGCCGACGGGGCGGGAGCCGGGGCGTGGGCGTCGACCGCACCGCCCGCAGCGGTCATCGGGGCGCCGGCCGTGTCGGCATCCGCCCGCCCGGCCGGGGCCGCGTCCTCGGGAGCTTCGGACCCCTCGGGCGGTTCGGCCTTGTAGCAGCACTTCTTGAACTTCAGGCCGCTGCCGCAGGGACACGGGTCGTTGCGCCGCAGGCCCCGCTCCAGGCCCCACTGCCGCGCCTCCCAGCCCTTGGCCGGCAGGGCCGGAGCCTGCTGGGCCGCCTGTTGGGCCGCGGCCGCGGCCTGGGCGGCCGCCTGCTGGGCCTGGGCCGCCCGCACCGCCTCCATCATGGCTTCGCGGCTCATCACCGGCTGCCCGGGCGCCGCGGGCCGGCCGGGACCGCCTCCCAGCCCGACCTGGGGACCCGCTCCGCCCGAACCCGGCGTCATCGCCGCCAGCCGGCGAGCCGTGGCCTTGCCCGCCTGGGGCGAGATGCCCTGCTCTCCGAGATCGAGGCGCATCAGTCGGCTCACCACCGCCTCGTCGCGCAGCGAGTTCATCAGGAGGAACATGCTGGTGCCCTCCTTCTTGTACTCCAGCAACGGGTTGCGCTGGCCGTAGCCGCGCAGGCCGATGCCGGTGCGCAGGCGGTCCATCGCCAGGAGGTGGTCCTTCCAGTACTGGTCGGTGAACTGCAGCAGCAGCATCCGCTCCACCTGGCGCATCGTCTCCGAGCCGACCTCGGCCTCCTTGGCCTCGTAGCGGGAGGTGGCCTCGTCCAGGATGCGCTGGCGCAGTTCTTCGTAGGCGTGATCCCGGATCTCGTCGTCGTCCTCCTCCCACTCGATGTCGAAGATGCTCTGGAGCCGCTTGCGCAGGGTCTCGACGTCCCAGTTCTCGGGGTGGGTACCCTCCGGCGCGCACTCGTCCATGACGTCGTCGACGAGGTGGAGGATGGCCTGCTGGACCATCTCCTTGATCTCCTCCCCCATGAGCGCCTTGCGGCGCATCTCGTAGACCGCCTTGCGCTGGAGGTTCATCACGTCGTCGTACTCGAGCAGGTTCTTGCGGGCGTTGTAGTTGTGCCCCTCGACCTTCTTCTGGGCGTTCTCGATGGACCGGGTGATCCAGCGGTGCTCGATGGGCTCGTTGTCCTCCAGCCCCATCTTCTCCATCCAGCCGATGATCTTCTCGCTGCCGAAGATCCGCAGCAGGTCGTCCTCGAGGGACAGGTAGAACCGACTGCTGCCGGGGTCCCCCT
>RFKJ01000421.1 GCA_003694325.1 Deltaproteobacteria bacterium | reverse complement strand
TAGGGCCAGTGGTCCTTGCCGCCCGAACCGTTCACCAGCGGGGTGCGGCCGAACTCCGACCACGCCACCACGACCACTTCGTCCACCAGCCAGGGCATGGACTGACCGGGCGTGGTCGCCAGGTGCTCCATGAGCTGGTCGAGGGCGTCGAAGAAGTCGTCGTACTGGGCGGCGTTCACCGCGACGTCGCCGTGACAGTCCCAGCCGCCGGGGATGTCGATCATCGCGCAGCGGGACAGCCCCAGGCGCATCAGCTCGCTGGCCTTGATCGACTGTTCGAGCAGGGTCCGCCCCAGGTCGTCGAGGCCGGCTTCGAAGCGTCGGCCCTCCAGCTCCATGCCCCGTTCGAGGTTGGACAGCAGGGCCTCGGTCCGCTCGGCGGTGCGGGCGCTGCCACCGGCCCGCTCCTGGTGGAACGCCGAGGCCCGCCGGTGGACGAAGGCATCGACCATGCGATCGGCCGGGGTGGCGAGCTGCGGCGCGGGTTCGTCGGCGTAGCCGACGATGCTGCCGTCGATGAGGTCGAGCAGGGTGCCGCCGCCGGCGCGCACCAGGGTGCCACCCAGCGTGCCGGCGTAGGCCGGCCCGCTGAACACGACGTGCGGCAGGGGGTAGTCCCCGTTGCCATGGGCGGCGATGATGGTGGGCCAGTCGGCGAAGCTGCTGGAGCTGGTGCCGGTCATCGTCATCTGCCGGCCGTTGTCGTGGCCGACGGTGTGGTGATCGATGCCGTTGATGATGGCGGCCCGGTCTCCCCACCGCTGGAAGAACCGGCTGATGGCGGGCCGGTCGTCTCCGGCCGTGTAGGACAGTCCCCCCACCGTCTCCGTCCAGGTGTCGGGGTCCATGTCCACCCCGTCGCTGCCGTGGTGGGGATCGAGGGCCGCCGTCGTGTCCCAGGCGCCGCTGGCGAAGAAGAAGATGAACTTGCGGTCGCCGGCCGCCGCCCGGGCCATGCGCGGCCGCCAGCCCATGGCCGCCAGCGCCGAGGCGATGGCGGCGTTCTGCAGAAGCTCCCGGCGGGTCGGCGGCATGGTGGCTCCTCAGTAGGTCAGGACGCGGGGATCGCGCAGCACGGCGGAGACGACCGCCGCCCAGGCCTTGACCGGATCGGCCTCGACCGACAGGACCTGGCGCCACAGGGCGATCAGCTCGGCCGGCTCCGGGGCCTCGTCGTCCAGCGGCAGCCCGGTGGCGTCGAGGTACAGCGCCCGGATCTGGGCGTCGAATGCGTCGGGCGCGCTGTCCGGCGTGTCGACGACGGTGACGTAGCGCAGCAGGCGGGCGTCATCGGTCCGGTCGACGTCCAGGTCGTGGGTGGCCACCGACCAGGCGGCGTTCCAGGCCAGTCGCTCCAGCCCCAGCATCGCCCCCACCCCCGGGTCGTAGCTCCGCTCCACCACGTCCTGGGCGTCGATGCCGCCGAACAGCACCGGCAGGCCGAGCGCGTTGGAGGTGAGCCCGTCCTGCCCGTCGAACCGCCACCGGTAGCCGGTGATGCCCTCGATGATCCCGGCGAGCTGCGCCGGGCTGGCGGTGTGCACCCCGACCACCCGCTCACCGTCCAGGGGGTCCGTCGTGCCGGCGGCCAGGTACTCCGGCGACAGGGCGATGCTCCGCACCAGCTCGCGCAGCGACTGGTCGTGCGACACGAAGGCATCCCGGTGGGCCTGCAGGCTCGTCCAGTCCTCGTCTTGGACGGGCCGCTGCATCAGCCCCTCGAACGCCGTCTGCACCGCGCAGTCCACGAAGCGCCCGTCGTCGGCGATGGCCTGGGCCAGCTCGCGCAGGTTGGCGGTCGGCCGACCGTAGTAGGCCGGTGCCTTGCCCGCCCAGTCCCGCCAGCCCTCCTCGTTCTCGGGACGATAGACGAACCCGAGCTGGTCGTCGGACGCCTCGAAGAACCCGAACAGGTGGGCGGCGAGGGGGTCCAGGGTGGTGTGACAGCTCTGGCAGGTGTCGTTGTCAGCGATCGCATCCTCCGGGTCCACCGTGAGCTGGTCCACCGCGGCCCGGTTCAGGACGATGGGCCGGGCCAGGTAGTCGTCGCACAGCAGCATCTTGCTGATGGCGTTGGCTCGGTGACGGTTGGCGTTCCCCCCCATCGACGGGTATCGCATCCACACGGTGTTCATGGTCAGGATGCCGGCGTGGGGGCGCCCGTCGGTGTAGTGGGCCACCGTCCACCCCTCCCCCTCCTGTCGGTCGAGGGCGTAGACCTCGGCGAGCAGCGGATCGGCCATGGTGTAGTCGGCCAGGACCACCTCGCGGTAGGGCAGGTCCTCCTCCACGATGTGCCGCACCAGGGCCAGGGGCTCGACGCCGACCGACGCCGCCAGCTCGGCGTCCCCCACCCCCTCGATGCCCGGGTCCAGGTAGAAGCTGCTGCCGGTCTCCGTCAGGAAGCGTCCGTTCCAGATCTCCAGCAGGCGATCGACGAAGGCCGGATCGGACAGCCAGCGGTCGAGGTAGCGGGCGTACAGGTCGGGGCTGTCCTCGATGGCCTGGAGGTCCGTCTCCGAGGGGTGCCGTCCCCGCAGGTCGACCGACAGCCGGATCAGCCGTTCTCGCGGGGACAGCAGGACCATGCCCCCGTCATCGTCCACCGTCGGAGCGTCGGCGCAGCCTCCCCCGAACCAGCCCCCGCAGACCAGCGCGCCCACCAGCAGGGCTCGGGACGACGGCAGGAACGGCGGCAGTCTCACGAGCCCTCCAGGGCGAGCACTTCGCGCAGGGTGAGCACGAAGGTGGACAGGTCGGGGAGATCGTCGCGACTGCGCTGCCAGCCGTCGCCGAAGTCGGGGCAGACCTCGCCGTACTCGACGGTCTCGACCCCACGGACGTAGAGGGTGCCGCAGCCGTCGCACTTGCCATGGTCTCCGCCGTCGTCCCCGGTCAACGGCAGGAAGACGAGGTCGTACCAGAAGGCGTCGGTGTCCCGCAGGCTGATCCAGCCGTGGGGCTCCAGGGAGCAGGAGGGGTCGGCGCCGAAGGAGAGATCGGCGTCGATGCTGTCGAAGCGATCGGCGATGCGGGCATCGAAGAACCAGGCGTTGCCGCGCAGCTCCAGCGTGGGCGCGTCGCCCCCGGCGGCGACCTGGTACATGTCGGCCCGCCACCCCGCGGCATCGGCATCACCGAAGGCATCGGCCCCGGTCACCGTGGCGTCGACGAGGCTGGACCAGGTGAAGCGCTGGTAGTCGGTCGCTTCCACCAGGTAGACGCTCTCGCTGGCGTCGCCCCGGAACTCGAAGGCCGTCCCGGCGTCGGTCGAGACGAGGCCATCACCCGACAGGGTGCGGCGGGCATCGACGGTGCGCCCCTTGGGGGTGTCGACCTCCCCGTCGGACTGCAGGCTGCCATCCCAGGACACCCAGCCGCCGAAGGCCGCCACCCCGAGGTTGCAGTAGTCCTGCCAGGTGACGGCGGTGGTGCCGGCATCGAGGTCGGCCGCCTCGACCGCCCCCACGTAGATGTCGGGGCAGCCGCTGCGGGCCCGCGACAGGCTGGTGACGTGGCCCTGCCAGGCGGTCGACACGGTCAGGGACCGGGCGAGCGACAGGGCCTCGACGTAGGCCGCGGCCATGTCGACGCCGGAGAGGTCCGGCAGGTCCAGGGTGGGGGCGTCGTCGCCGAGGTCCACGCCCGTGTCCCCGGCGGCATCGGGCACGTCGGTGCAGCTCAGCAACGCGGCGAGGAGCAGCGCGCCCATCATCCGTCCCCCTCGTCCGGCAGCTCGATGGCCACCGTCCCCGTCCAGGCGTAGGTGACTTCGTCGAGGCGGCGACTGCTGTCGAACCACGGCACCCAGCCCCCGACCCCGGTGCGCCGGTAGATGACCGCGTCGTCGGTGGACAGGCCGAGCGTCCACCGGGCGTCCGGCGCCGGCAGGTCGGGGGCCATGCAGGCCGACAGCCCGGGGATCTCGTCCCCATCGTCGGTGACCCCGCCGTCTTCCGACAGGTAGTGGGTCACGGTGAACGCCACCTGGCATTCACCGCAGGGGTCGGGGTCGACGTAGCCGGTGAGCGTGAACACCGCGGTGCAGTGGGGCAGCGCCTCCAGCCCGTCGAGCAGCTCGGTGACCACCAGCTCCCCGGACATGGATTCGTAGGGCCCCGGGTACGGGGACAGGGTCCAGGTCCCCTCCTGGATCAGGGTGAGGGTGTGCTCCGGGGTCTCGTCGTCCCCGGCCTCGGGACCGCCTCCACCCTGGCCGCCCGCGTAGCTGCCGCCATCGGCGCCTCCGCCATCGGCGCCACCACCATCGGCGCCACCGCCATCGCCGGCCGCCCCGCCGTCGCCCGCGTCGGGCGGCAGGCCCCTGGTGGTATCGGGTGGCGTGTCGGGTCCGGCGCATCCGATCGCGAAGACCGCGCCGAGCCCGATCGCCCAGAACGAGGCGAACATGCGGGGGTCCGGGTGCCGACGAGAGGGTACCCCGGGGAAGGGCACCGCCCCATTCTCCCACATTCCAGCGCTGACGAACCGGGACGATGTGTCGATCGTGTGACGCGTCTCGGTTTCGCGCCGCGTGGAGTCGCCAGCCTGCGCTACGCTCCTCGGCATCCCTCCCTCGGGCGAACCACCGATGGCCCGAGGCCCCACGACGGAGCCCCCCCGGTGAACCAGCGCAGGACCGCGGCCCTCCTGTCGCTCGCCCTCCTCGGCACGGCCTGTGGCGACAAGGGCGAGGTCGGCGAGCACCTGACCCTGACCCCCACGGCGCTGGACTTCGGGACGGTGCCGGTGGACTCCCGGGAGGACCGCGTCCTGACGGTCACCAACGACGGGTCCACCGAGGTCGACGTGCTCAGCGCGAGCCTGGCCGATGGCGACCCCGGCACCTGGATCGTCGACTGGCCGGGGTCGACCGCCCTCGCGCCCGGTGACCACGTCGAGATCACGGTGGGCTTCTCCCCCGAGGTCGAGGGCGACGCCGCCGCCAGCCTGCTGGTGCGGACCAGCATGTCCGACCCCAGCACCACGGTGGCGCTGACCGGCACCGGGGGTCCCAGCGAGGCCGACGCCGACGGCGACGGGTACAGCGCGGCGGACGGGGACTGCGACGATGGCCGGGCCGACGTGTACCCGGGAGCCGAGGAGTCGTGCGACGGCCTCGACAACGACTGCAGCGGCAGCCCCGGAGCGGACGAGACCGACGCCGACGGCGACGGGTGGATGGTGTGCGAGGGCGACTGCGACGACGACGACCGGGAGCGGCGTCCCGGCCTGGCCGAGGTCTGCGACGGCAAGGACAACGACTGCGACGGCATCGTCCAGGACGACCGGGACGATGACGGCGATGGATTCAGCCTGTGCGACGGGGACTGCGACGACGACGACGACCGGGCGTGGCCCGGCAACGTCGAGGTCTGCGACTACGTCGACAACGACTGCAGCGGCGGCATCGACGACCTCGACGGCGACGGCGACGGCTTCTCGTCCTGCCCCTCCGGCGGGGACTGCGACGACGACGATCCCGACGCCCACCCGGTGCTGGTCGACGCCGCCGCCGATCTCGGCGGGGATGGGACGGTCGACGCCCCCTTCCGGTCGATCGGCGACGCCTTCGCCTCCCTGGATGGCACCTGCAACACCATCATGGTCCGCCGCGGCTCCTACGAAGCCGAGCTGGCGGTCGCCGGCGGCACCCTCACCCTGGCCGGCACCGAGGAGGACCCCGCCACCGTACTGGTGACCGCCCCCGCCGGCGCCCGGATCCTCGACGTCACCGATGGCGGGTCCGTGACCGTGCGCCACCTCGTGCTCACCGGGGGATCCGCCGGTTCCGACGGGGGGGCGATCCACGCCGACGGCTCCAACCTGGTCCTCGACGGCGTCCAGTTCCTCGGCAACAGCTCGGGAGGGGACGGCGGGGCGGTCGCGGTGGCGTCGGGCACCCTCAGCCTGTCCGGATGCACCTTCCTCGACAACGTCGCCACCGACGACGGCGGGGCGATCGCGGCGCTGTCCAGCCGGGTGGACGACCAGGACTCCACCTACCGGAACAACCGGGGCGCCCGCGGGGGGGCGGTGGTGTGGGAGTCCTGTTCCGGCACGCTGTCCGGTGGGCGGTTCGAGGACAACGAGGCCATCGACGACGGCGGGGCCCTGTGGGTGGTCGGCGGCAACGACCTGCTCATCGAGCACCTGGAGCTGTGGAC
>RFKJ01000420.1 GCA_003694325.1 Deltaproteobacteria bacterium | reverse complement strand
GAGCCGCCATGACCCCGACGCTGACCGAACTGCTCTCCGACGCAGTCGCGGCAGGTGCCAGCGACCTGCACCTCGTGGCCGGGCGCCCGCCGATCCACCGCGTCGACGGGCGGCTGGAGGCATCGCCGCGTGCCGCCCTCACCGCCGAGGAGCTGCGAACGCTGCTGCTCGCGGAGCTGTCGGTGGACCAGCGGCGACGGTTCGAGGAGACCCGGGAGCTGTGCGTGTCGATGCAGGTCCCGGAGCTGGGCTTCATCCGCGTCAACCTCGCCACCGAGCTGGGGCGCATCGACGCCAGCATCCGCCTGGGACACCTCGAGATCCCGTCCCCGGCGCAGCTCGGGATCCCCGACGCCTTCCTCGACCAGGTCCGTCGTCCCAACGGCCTCATCCTGGTGACCGGTCCCACCGGGGTGGGCAAGACGACGACCCTCAACGCCGTCGTCGCCCGGATCAACGCCGAGGAGCGGAAGAAGATCGTCATGATCGAGGACCCGGTGGAGTACCTGCACCCGCCGGGGCGCGCCCTGATCGTCCAGCGGGAGATCGGGGTCGACGCGCCGGGCTTTGACCGGGCGGTCATCCACGCGCTGCGCCAGGACCCCGACGTGGTGGTCATCGGCGAGCTGCGCGACCTGGACACCGTCAGCACGGCCCTGACGGCCGCCGAGACCGGACACCTGGTGCTGGGCACCCTGCACACCACCGGGGCGGCCGGGACGATCAGCCGGATCATCGACGTGTTCCCGGCGCCGCAGCAGGGCCAGGTGCGCACCCAGCTCGCCACCACCCTCCAGGCCGTCTTCACCCAGCGACTGCTGCCCCGGGCCGACGGGCGGGGGCGGGTGCTGGCCTACGAGCTGCTGGTGGTGACCGACGCCGTGCGGAACCTCATCCGGGACAACCGGCCGCACCTGGTCTCCAACGTCATCCAGACGGGGCGGGCGCTGGGCATGCGGCTGATGGACCACATGATCCGGGATCTCTACGAGGCCGGCGAGATCACCTACGAGACCGCGGTGTCGGCGACCTCCGACCGACGGGTGATCGAGCGGCGTTGATCCCGCCGCGCACGCCGCCTGGACGTCGAGGCGGGGGTGGTAGCCTGCAGGCGCGGCCTTCGCCGCACCCTCCAGCCCGGTCCAGCATGGAGCCCGCCATGACCCTCCGCCCTGCCCTCCTCGCCTCGTTCGCCCTCGTCGCCTGCAGCGGGGCGGCCCCGCCGGAGGCCGTCGACGGGCCGGCCGCCTCGGTCGACTCCGCGGCCCGCGTGCCTTTCGGGGCGCCCACCTACGACCTGACCATGACCGAGGGCTACCTCCCCGGCGACCACGTGGAGGTGGCGCCCGGCGTCTTCGTGCTCAAGCACCTCGTGGAATCCGGTGCCGTCCGCTACACCGACCTGTCGCCGGCCGAGGGCACGGTCGGCACCCTGCCGGGGCTCGACGGCGGCGCCGCCCTGCTGCCGCCGCCGGTCCCCTCGCCGGGAGAGACCGGCGGGTCCGGCGACGAGGGAGGCGGCGTCGACACCGGGGATGGCGGGGACGGTGGGTCCGGGCCGTGGGTCCCCGACCGGGACACCTGCTACGAGTACGACACCGACTCCTACACCGATCGCACCCGGAACGGGTCCCTGTTCGGCGAGGACCCGACCTGGTACGGCACCGCCACGGCCTACAGCTACCGGTCGGGACGCTACGACGCCGACACCGCCTACACCTACATCTACAGCTACTCGCCGGTGTCGCTGGACTACGTCAACGCCTACGCCTACGTCTACATCAACGACCGCTACGCGGGCTACGTCTCGGCCACCAGCGCCCCGGGGACCTCCGCCTACGCCTACGGATCGTGGGACGCCGCCTGCGATCGCGATGGGACGCTGGACGTCCGGGTCAGCGGCTACCACTACTTCTACGACGAGTCGTCGGGCGCCTCCCTGAGCCTGCGCAACACCGTCACCGCATCGGTCACCTGCTGTCCGCGGCGTTGACCGCGCGGGCAGGCGCGACGGGCGCGGGTACCGGGGACGCGATGACCCCCACCGGCGGGGCCGGTGGGGGTCGGCATGGGGCGAGCGGACGGGGCGGCCGTCCGATCCCGTTCAGTAGCGGTAGTGGTCAGGCTTGTAGGGGCCGTCGACCGTCACGCCGATGTAGGCAGCCTGCTCCTCGGTCAGCTCGGTGAGGCGGGCGCCGAACTTGTCGAGGTGCAGGCGGGCGACCTTCTCGTCGAGGTGCTTGGGCAGGGTGACGACCTGGGGCTTCCGACCGTCCGGCTTCGCGAGCATGTTGTCGCCGTAGTCCTCGGCGCGGGCGTGCAACTCCATCTGGGCGATGGTCTGGTTGGTGAAGCTGGCCGACATCACCAGGCTGGGGTGCCCGGTGGCGCAGCCGAGGTTGACCAGGCGTCCCTCGGCGAGGACGAGGATGCTGTGGCCGCCACCGCCGGGGCCGTGGGTGGTGTCCTTGAAGCGCCACTCGTGGACCTGCGGCTTGATCTCGATCTTCTCGACCTCGCCCCGCTCGCGCATGGCCTCGAGACCGGCCATGTCGATCTCGTTGTCGAAGTGGCCGATGTTGCAGACGATGGCGTTGTGCTTCATCCGCTTCATGTGCTCGGCCGAGATGATGCCGAAGTTGCCGGTGGCCGTCACGAAGATGTCGAAGTCGCTGACCACGTCGTCGAGCCGCACCACGTCGAGACCCATCATGCAGGCCTGCAGGGCGCAGATGGGATCGATCTCGGTGACCGCGACCCGGGCGAACTGGCCCCGCAGGCTCTGCACCGAGCCCTTGCCGACGTCGCCGAAGCCGCAGACCAGCGCCTTCTTGCCCGACAGCAGGGTGTCGGTGGCCCGCATGATGGCGTCCACCAGGCTGTGGCGGCAGCCGTAGACGTTGTCGAACTTCGACTTGGTCACGCTGTCGTTGACGTTGATGGCCGGGAACAGCAGCGTGCCGTTCTGCTGCCGCTCGTAGAGCCGGTGGACGCCGGTGGTGGTCTCCTCGGAGACCCCGCGGATGTGGCGGGCCATCTCGGTCCAGAACCGGTCCCCGCGGGCCCGACGGACGTCGCGCAGCAGGGTCAGGACGACCTTCAGCTCGGCGTTGTCGGTGGTGGAGGGGTCGGGCATCTCGCCCTTCTTCTCCAGCTCGTGGCCCAGGTGGACCAGCAGCGTGGCGTCGCCGCCGTCGTCGAGGATGAGGTTGGGGCCGCTCTCGCCCGGCCAGGTCAGCGCCTGCAGGGTGCACCACCAGTACTCCTCGAGGGTCTCACCCTTCCACGCGTAGACCGGGACGCCCTTGGGCGCGTCCGGGGTGCCGTCGGGGCCGACCACGGTGGCGGCGGCGGCGTGGTCCTGGGTGCTGAAGATGTTGCAGCTCACCCAGCGGACGTCGGCGCCGAGCATGACCAGCGTCTCGATGAGGGCCGCCGTCTGGATGGTCATGTGCAGGGAGCCCATGATCCGGGCGCCCTCGAGCGGCCGGGTGGCGGCGTACTCCTCGCGGAGGGCGGCGAGCCCGGGCATCTCGACGATGGCGAGATCCAGCTCCTTGCGGCCGAACCGCACGGTTTCGGGGGAGAGGTCGGCCACCTTCCAGGGCAGGTCGCTGAACAAGGGCAGGCCAGTGTTCATGAAGGTGTCGCTGTCGGTGGCGCCGGTCCAGGCCGGGGCCTGGGCGGTGTCGGTGGTGGTGTGGGCGCTGCTCATGGGGGGCTCCTGGATGCAGGACGCGGTGGGGGTCGGGATGGCCGGTCGGGGCGATCCCGATCTGGCTTCATTCGTATATCTGTATGGACGAATAAAGTGCAAGCCGCTACACGGCGATTCTCCCCCCACCGGGGCGGGGATGCCGCAGGCCCGACCGGCGCCCCGCCCCCGTCGACCGGGCTTGCCGTCGACCGGGCTTCCCGTCGACCGGATTCTCCTCCGACCGGATTCCCCGTCGACCGGATTGCCGCCCCGCCATGTCCCCCGAGATCTTCGACCGCCTCAGCCTGCTGTCCGAGCCGCTGCGGGTGCGCATGTTGCGGCTGCTGGAGCGGGAGGAGCTGGGGGTGGGCGAGCTGGCCCGGGTGGTCCAGGTCTCCCAGCCCACCGTCAGCCGACACCTCAAGCAGCTCCACCAGGGCGGCTTCGTCGTTCGCCGCAAGGCCGGCACCGCCAGCCTGTTCCGGATGCACTGCGACGGGCTGGACCCGGCGGCCCGGGCCCTGTGGGAGCTGGTGCGCGGGGAGGTGGAGCAGGAGGCTCGCGATTCCAGCAGCCAGTTCGCCGAGGACCTGCGCCGCCTGTCGTCGGTCCTGGCCCAGCGGGCGGTGGACAGCGGCGCGCTGTTCCGTCGCCTCGGCAGCCGGTGGGACGGGGTGCGGCGCGAGCTGTTCGGCGAGGCATACGTGGCCCCGGCCGTGGCCGCGATGTTGCCCGATGACCTGGTCATCGCCGACCTGGGATGCGGCACCGGGGCGACCCTGCCGTTGCTGGCACCGGTGGCCGGCCGGCTGATCGGCCTGGACCGGGAGGCCGCCATGCTGGCGGTCGCCCGGCAGCGCACCTCCGGCATGGACAACGTCGAGCTGATCGAGGGCCTGCTGGACGACCTGCCGATCCCGGGGCGCACGGTGGACGTGGCGCTGTGTCAGCTCGTGCTCCACCACGTCGCGGACCTGCCGCCGGTGTTCCGGGAGGTGGCGCGGGTGCTGGTCGAGGGGGGGCGGTTCGTCATCGTGGACATGGTCGAACACGACCGGGTGGACCTGCAGGCCACCATGGGCCACCAGCACCCGGGGTTCTCGCGCGAGACCATCGCAGCGCTGGCGGAGTCGACCGGCTTGTCGCTGCGCCGGTGGCAGGTGCTTCCCCCCGACCCCGACGCCCAGGGACCGGGGCTGTTCGTGGCGGTGCTGCGACCCGGAGCTTGACGCGGACCGGCGGTGCGCGCAGGGTTGGGTTCCTCCTGTCCCTGCTCCGTATCCCGCGCCGTGCAGACCCGGAAGCGTCCATGAAGGTCCTCATCGTCGGTGCCGGCTCCGTCGGCCAGGTCTATGCGCGCTGCCTCCGCAAGGGCGGGGCCGAGGTCTGCTTCTACGTCCGGGAGCGGTACCTCGACGAGGTCCGGCGGGGGTTCACCCTCTACTCCCTCAACGAGGGCCGGACCCCGGAGCGGGTCGAGGGGATCCCGGCCATCGCCTCCCTCCAGGACGTGGAGGCGCAGCGCTGGGACCAGGTCTGGCTGTGCATCCCGACGACCGGCTTGTTCGGTGACTGGTTGGGGCCGTTCATGCAGGCCATCGGCGAGGCGGTGGTGGTGGCCTTCCAGCCGGGGTTGCGAGTCGGGGAGCTGCTCGGCCCCCACGTCCCACCCACGCGGCAGGCGCGGGGGCTCATCGCCTTCTCGAGCTGGCCAGCGCCGCTGCCCGGCAGCAGCCTGCCCGAGCCGGGGACGGCATGGTGGCTGCCGCCGCTGACCGCCTGCCTGTTCGAGGGTCCGGGGGCCGAGGAGATCGCCCGGGTCCTGACGGCCGGGGGGCTTCGCAGCAAGGTCGGCCGGGCGGAGGAGCAGAACATCCGGGGGTCTGCGATCCTGTTGACCCTGGTGGCAGCCCTGGAGTGCGCCGGCTGGAGCTTTTCGGCGGTGCGCAAGGAGCCCTGGCGGGGGCTGGCCGCTGCCGCCGGTCAGCAGGCCCTGGCGGTGGCGACGG
>RFKJ01000419.1 GCA_003694325.1 Deltaproteobacteria bacterium | reverse complement strand
CCCAGACGTTGAACATGAACCGGTCCAGTTGGGCCTCGGGCAGGGGATAGGTGCCCTCCTGCTCGATGGGGTTCTGCGTGGCGATGACGAAGAAGGGGGTCTGCAGGGCGTGGGTGGTGCCGTCGATGGTGACCTGCCGCTCCTCCATGGCCTCGAGGAGGGCCGCCTGGGTCTTGGGCGGGGTCCGGTTGATCTCGTCGGCGAGCAGGACCTGGGTGAAGACCGGACCCCGCTCGACCCGGAACTCGCCCCGCTGGAAATCGAAGATGCTGGTGCCGACGATGTCGGAGGGCATCAGGTCCGGGGTGAACTGGATGCGGGCGTAGGACAGTCCCAGGACCCGGGCCAGGGTGCGGGCCAGCAGGGTCTTGGCCAGCCCCGGCACCCCTTCCAGCAGCACGTGGCCATGGGCGAGGAGCGCGGCCAGGACCTCGTCGATGGCGTCGGCCTGGCCCACGACCACCGTGCGCAGCGCCTGTCGGAGCTGCTGGACCCGCTCGGCGAGGGCCTCCGGGCCCGGCGCCGCCCCGGCGCCGGTCATGCCCCGGCCCGGCAGCGCTCGATGATCGCGGCGATCTCGTCGTCGGTCAGGACCCGATCGGACTGCTTGGCGGCGGCGAGCACGGCCCGTCCGGCCTCGTCGTCGGGCTCCATCCCGTGCTCGGCCATCCACCAGCGCGCGTTGGACAGGCCGCTCATCGGGCCGATCTCGACGACCTGGTGGCGGCCGACCATGCTGGCGGGCACGCCGCTGTAGACCAGGTCGGTGATCTCCTCGTCGCCGGTCCGGCGGGCCTTGAGCAGCGCCGAGGCGTGGACGCCGGTGGCGGTGCGAAAGGCGTCGGCGCCGAGGACCGGGTGGTTGGCGGGGATCGGCCAGCCCAGCGCCCTGCTGACCACGGCGGCCAGCTCGGGCAGGGCCGTCAGGTCGGCGTCGATCTCGCCGAGGAGCCGCAGGTTGACCATCAGGGCGTCCAGGGCGGTGTTGCCGACCCGCTCGCCCACCCCCAGCACCGTGCCGTGCAGCCGGTCGGCCCCGGCCTCGGCGGCGGCGAGGCTGTTGGCCAGGGCCAGGTCGCGATCGTTGTGCCCGTGCCAGTCGATGCGCACGTCGGCCCCCATGTCGTCGATGAGGGCGCGAGTCCACCGGACGAGGTTGCGCACGGCAGGCGGCGTGGCCGAGCCGGCCGTGTCGCAGAGGCACAGCCCGTTGACGCCCAGCTCGATGGCGTTGCGGAACAGCTTCTCCAGCAGCTCGGGCCGGCTGCGGATGGTGTCCTCGGTGACGAAGGTGACCGGCAGCCCCTCGGACACCGCGAAGCGGATGGCATCGCTGCTGTAGGTCAGCAGGCGATCCTCGTCCCAGTGCTCGACGTAGCGGCGGATGGGGCTGGTGCCGAGGAAGGTCATCACCTCGATGGCGATGCCGGCCTCCTGGCTGACCCGGGCGATGGGCTCGATGTCGGCGACGACGGTGCGGGCCGCGCAGGCCGGGGCGATCCGGCGTCGCTGCTCCACGAGGTGGTGGGCCATCGCCCGGGTATGGGCGAGGTTGCGGGGGCCGGCGCCGGGCAGCCCGATGTTGACGTGGTCGGCGCCCACCGCGTCCAGGAGGTCGACGATCCGCAGCTTGTCGTCGATCTCCGGATCAATGACCGAGGGGCCCTGCAGGCCGTCCCGCAGGGTCTCGTCGAAGACGCGGATCTTGCGAGGGGCGGGGTCGGGGTGCCCCCAGTCGTAGATGAGTTCGGCGGCCTTGGCCATCGTTCAGTCCTTGGTGGGGATCCAGGCTTCGAGTCGTCGCCGCAGGATCACGCCGGCGATCCGGCGGCGGTGGGCGGGGTCGTGGAGCACGTTGGGCAGCGGCTTGATGCGGCGTACGGCCCGGTCGGCGATCTCGGCGGCGAGGGCGCGGGTGAGGGGGCGGCCGTCCAGGTCGTCGAAGCCATCGATCCGCTTGGGCCGGGGACCCAGCGCGCCGGCGGCGATCCGCAGGCCGGACAGGATGCCGTGGTCGTCGAGGCGGGCCACCACGGCCAGGCTGACCAGGGGGAAGTCGACGGCATTGCGGAGCGCCCACTTGCAGTAGGCGCTGCGCTGGTCGGGGGCCGGCGCCGGGAGGTGGACGGCGACCACGATGTCGTCGGCGGCCAGGGTCAGCGGCTGGCGGCCGTCCTTGTTGCGCAGCGCGGCGACGGGGACGCGCCGCCGGCCGGCCGGGCTGGCGATCTCGGCCTCGGCGCCGAGGGCGACCAGCGGCGCGACGGTGTCGCCGGACAGCGCGGCGACGCACAGCCGCCCGCCGGGAACCACGTGGCAGCGGTCACCCTCCGCCTTGAGGCAGCCGCCCAGCGCGCCGCGCCACAGCGGGGTGCGGTTGACGTAGCGGCACCGCACGTCCAGGCAGATGTTCCCGCCCAGGGTGCCCATGTTGCGGGCCTGGGGGTGGGCCACCGCGCCAGCGGCCTCGGCCAGGGCGGTGGCCACCCGGCGGACCCGGGGGTCGGCGGCGACGGTGGCCAGCCGTTCCCCGGCGCCGATGCGCAGGCCGCCGTCTTCGGTG
>RFKJ01000418.1 GCA_003694325.1 Deltaproteobacteria bacterium | reverse complement strand
GCTGATCACCCCCATCGCCATCGAGAAGCAGCTCCGCTTCGCCATCCGCGAGGGTGGCCGCACCGTCGGCGCCGGCGTGGTCTCCGAGATCATCGAGTAACGCTCCCCTCGATCGGGCTTCGCGTCGCCGGCAGGGTTGCATCCCTCGCCGGCGCGCGCTACTGCCCGGTGCTCGCCGGCGGCGCCCGGCCACTCGGCGGGACCAGGTCACCCTATGAACAACCAGCGGTACATCGTCGCCACCTTCCTGGCGCTGGCCACGCTCGCCGGCCTGACCCTCCGGGGGTTGGGCCTGCCACTGCTGGCTTCCCTCGAGGTGGCCGATCCCCAGATCCTGGGCGTCGTCAACGCGTCGTCGTTGGTGTCCCTGTTGTTCGGGGCGGTGGTCTTCTTCGGCTTGCTGCGCAACAACGCGGCCTACACCTTCGCCGATGAAGCCATCACCGAGCTGCGCCGGACGACCTGGCCCGACAAGGAAGAGACCGTCCGGTCCACCGCGGTGGTCATCGGCACGACGCTCTTCCTGGCCGCGGCGCTGGCCTCCTACGACTTCATCTGGGCGAAGCTGACCAGCTTCTTTCTTTTCACCGAGGCCTGAGCCCTGCCGGTCCTCGGTCGCGTCCGGCTGCCGCCGGAGGAGCCCATCACCATGGCCCTCGCCTGGTACATCGTCCACACCTACTCGGGCTTCGAGAACAAGGCCAAGCTGGCCCTCGAAGACGCGATCCGCCGGCACGGCCTCGAGTCGAAGTTCGGCGAGGTCCTCGTGCCGACGGAGACCGTCGTCGAGGTCAAGGATGGCCAGAAGCGGACGACCACCCGCAAGGTCTACCCCGGGTACATGTTCGTCCAGATGGAACTCGACAACGAGACCATGCACGTGGTCAAGAGCACGCCGAAGGTGACCGGCTTCATCGGCGGAGACCGGGCCCCGCCACCGGTGCCCGAGGCCGAGATCCGTCGCATCACCCACCAGGACGGCGACGAGGACGAGACCGTCGCCCGCCCGGTGGTGGAGTTCGAGCGCGACGACGAAGTCCGCATCATCGATGGTCCCTTCGCGTCCATGAAGGGCCGGGTGGACGAGGTCAACCCGGCGCGTCTCAAGCTTCGCGTCCTTGTCAGCATCTTCGGGCGCACCACGCCGGTGGAGCTGGACTTCACCCAGGTCGAGCGCCTCGGCTGACCCGCCCTCCACTGCTTTCCAGCCGCTCGGCGGCGGGAGGAGACCTTGGCAAAGAAGGTCGTCAACCAGATCAAGCTGCAGATCACCGCCGGGCGTGCGAACCCGGCTCCGCCCATCGGCCCGGCGCTCGGCGCCGCGGGCGTGAACATCCCGCTGTTCTGCAAGGAATTCAACGCCCGCACCCAGGCCCAGGCGGCCGAGGGCCTGATCATCCCGACGGTGATCACGGTCTACTCCGACCGGACCTTCTCGTTCGAGCTGCGGACCCCGCCGGCGTCGGTCCTCCTGAAGAAGGCCGCCGGGATCGAGAAGGGCTCGGGCGAGCCCAACAAGCTGAAGGTTGCCACCGTCACCCGCGCCCAGGTGACGGAGATCGCCAAGCAGAAGATGCCCGACCTCAACACGCCGGACATCGAGGCTGCGACGCGAATCATCGCCGGCACCGCCCGGTCGATGGGCATCAACATCCGCGGTTGAGCGGATACGCACCACAACCCGAAACCCCAACCTCATCGCCCGTACGGGGGAGGGCAGCGTCCCGCTGACCCCGGCGTGGCAGGAAGCGTCGACCGCTTCCGAGGAGCCTTGATGGCAAAGACAGGCAAGCGGCTTCGTGCGCTGCGTAGCAAGGTGGATCCCACCCGGCGCTACGCGGTCAGCGAGGCGCTGGGTCTCGTCAAGGAGACGGCCGCGGCAAAGTTCGACGAGAGCGTCGACGTGGCCGTTCGTCTCGGCGTCGACCCCCGGCACGCGGACCAGATGGTCCGTGGGGCTGTCTCCCTTCCCCATGGTACCGGCCGGTCGGTGCGCGTCGTCGTCTTCGCGGACGGCGAGGCGGCGGCGGCGGCCGAGGAGGCCGGCGCCGAGTACGTCGGCGCCGACGACCTCGTCCAGAAGATCCAGGGCGGCTGGCTCGAATTCGACAAGGCGGTCGCCGCGACGAACATGATGGGCAAGGTCGGCCGACTCGGCCGGATCCTCGGCCCCCGGGGACTGATGCCGAACCCCAAGGTCGGCACGGTCGTCCCCCCCGATCGCGTCGGTGAGACCGTCCGGGAGCTCAAGCGCGGCAAGATCGACTTCCGCGTCGAGAAGGCGGGCATCGTCCACGCCTCCATCGGCCGGGCCTCGATGAGTGCCGAGCAGCTCCAGGAGAACTTCGCCGCGCTGATGGGCTCGCTGCTGCGGCTCAAGCCGGCGTCCGCCAAGGGCACCTACGTCCGCAGCGTCGCCTTCTCCACCACGATGGGGCCGGGGATCCGCGTGGACACCCTGGACGCCCAGCGCGTCGCCGAACGATAGGAGGGCGCGACATGAATCGCACCCAGAAGGCTGAACTCGTCGAAGGGCTCGCTGCGCGCCTCGCTGAGACCCCCCTGGTGATCCTCGCCGACTACCGGGGTGTCACCGTCAACGAGATCACGGCGCTTCGCCGCGAGATCCGGGCGGCGGGGGCCGAGTACAAGGTGGTCAAGAACACGCTGCTCCGGCGGGCCATCGAGGGCACCGACAAGGAGGGCATGAACCAGTTCCTCGCCGGCATGACCGGCGTCGTGCTGTCCGGTGATGACCCCATCGCCACGGCCAAGTCGCTGCGCGACCTGACCAAGGACCTGCAGAAGGAGAAGCGCTTCATCATCAAGGGTGGGTGGTTCGAGGGGGACGCCCTCGACGCCGAGGCGGTGAAGAAGGTCGCCGACCTGCCCAGCCGTGAGGAGCTGCTCAGCCTGCTGCTGCGCACGATCCAGGAAGGGCCGCGCCAGGTGCTCGGCGTGGTCCAGGCTCCGGCCCGGGATCTGCTGTACCTGCTCAAGAACTACGAACGAAAGCTCGAAGAGGCCGCCGGCTGAGCCGTGGCATCGTCGCCGCGGTATCTGCGCCGTGGCGGCTTCCCCAACCCCATCGCACGCACACCCCAGCATTCAACGGAGGACATCACCATGTCCGTCACTCAGGACCAGGTCGTCGACTACATCAAGAACCTCAAGCTCGGCGAGGTCAAGGCTCTCATCGAGGTGCTCGAGGCGGAGCTCGGCGTCGAGGCCTCGGCCCCCGTCATGGCCGTCGGCGCCGTCGCCGGCGGTGGCGCCGCCGCCGAGGAAGAGGAGAAGACCGAGTTCGATGTGATCCTCAAGGCCCACGGGCCCAAGAAGATCAACGTCATCAAGGTCATCCGGGCCATCACCGGGCTGGGCCTCAAGGAGGCCAAGGCGGTGGTCGACGAGTGCCCCAGCGAGATCAAGACCGGCATCCCCAAGGACGAGGCCGAGGACATCAAGAAGCAGCTCGAAGAAGCTGGCGCCGAGGTCGAGATCAAGTAGTCGTCCGGCACGGGGCGGCGGGTTTCCCGAGAGGCGTCGGGAGCCGGCCGTCCTGGTACCCCGCGTCCCGTCCCTTGGACGGGGCGCGTACTGGTGCCCTCCTGCAGCGGCGATCGCGCCGATCCCCGCATCCGCAGGCGCTGAAACTCGCGCGTCGTCTTCGGCGCACTCTCCGCGGCTCCTCCGCCACCCCGTTCGCCCGCGGGGCACGGTGGACCGCATGGCTCACCGGACATCCGCTCCCCACCTCCGAATTCTCTCGCCCGCACCCACGGTCGGGGTCCTCGCGATTCCGCCCGTGGGTCGTCGTGTGCCTGAGACCGGCGGTGGTGGAACGGCGGTGAGCGCGACCTTCTTCGACATCCCAGGCTTCGGACCCCGCGCGCCTTCCCGGCACCGGCCAGCGGCGCGCGCCCGTCGGTCCCCGCCCCCTCCTCCGTACACTGGAGACATCCATGGCCGAGCTTCTGGCAAACAACTTCCGGTTCCGCCGGACCTACGCCAAGTCGCTGCCCGCGGTCGAGGTCGACAACCTCATCCGCATCCAGCGGGACAGCTACGAGAAGTTCCTCCAGAGCAGCGTGCCGGCTCCCGACCGTGAGCCGATCGGCCTCCAGGGCGTCTTCAAGAGCGTGTTCCCGATCCAGGACTTCAGCCACCGGGCGTCGCTGCAGTTCGTCGGCTACGACCTCGAGACGCCCAAGTATGACGTCGAGGAGTGCCGCGAGCGGGGGATGACCTACTCGGCGCCGTTGAAGGTCACGGTCCGCCTGGTCGTGTGGGACGTCGACACCGAGACCGACACCCGGACGGTGTCCAACATCAAGGAGCAGGAGGTCTACTTCGGCGAGATCCCCCTGATGACGGAGAACGGCACGTTCATCGTCAACGGCACGGAGCGGGTGGTCGTCAGCCAGCTCCACCGGTCGCCCGGAATCTTCTTCGACGCCAACAAGAGCAAGTCGGCGGGGTCCAGCAAGACGATCTTCAGCGCCCGGATCATCCCCAACCGCGGCTCGTGGATCGACTTCGAGTTCGACAGCAAGGACATCCTCTACGTCCGCATCGACCGCCGACGGAAGCTGCCGGCCACGGTGCTGCTCCGGGCGCTGGGATACTCGACGGAGGAGCTGCTCAACTACTTCTACCAGCGCGAGAAGTACATCTTCGACGGCGACCGCTGGTACAAGGAGACGACCGAGGAGCTGCTCAAGATCCAGCAGGCCACGGTGGACGTGGTCGACGACGAGGGCAACGTCCTGTGCCGGAAGGGGCGGAAGTTCCTCAAGCCGGCGCTGCGCAAGATGAAGAAGGCCGGGATCCTCAAGCCGGTGGTTCGGGAGATCGACGGCGAGGAGGTCGAGGTCAACGTCGCGACCATCCCCATCGCCGACGACGCGGTGCTGGGGCGGGTGAGCGCCTACGACATCGTCGACATGGAGACCGGCGAGATCCTCGTGGAGTGCAACGAGGAGATCACCGAGGAGAACCTGGAGCTGCTGCTCGAGCGGGGCGTGACCGAGTTCGAGGCGCTCTACATCGACAACGTCATCGTTGGCTCCTTCCTCCGGGACACGCTGCTGGTCGACAAGATCCACACCACCGAGGAGGCGGTGATCGAGATCTACCGCCGCCTGCGGCCCGGCGAGCCGCCGACCTATGACGCGGCCCTCAACCACTTCGAGAACCTGTTCTTCAACGCCGAGCGCTACGATCTCTCCAAGGTCGGCCGCCTGAAGCTCAACCACAAGCTGGGCCTGGACCTGCCGCTGGAGCAGACGACGCTCACCCGCGAGGACATCCGCCGGGTGGTGCAGTACCTCATCGACCTGAAGAACAACAAGGGCCAGGTGGACGACATCGACCACCTGGGCAACCGGCGGGTGCGGGCCGTCGGGGAGCTGCTCGAGAACCAGTACCGGATCGGGCTGGTGCGGATGGAGAAGGCGATCAAGGAGCGCATGAGCCTCTCGGAGATCGAGGCGCTCATGCCCCACGACCTGATCAACGCCAAGCCGGTCAGCGCGGTGATCAAGGAGTTCTTCGGGTCGTCGCAGCTCTCGCAGTTCATGGACCAGACCAACCCGCTGTCGGAGGTCACCCACAAGCGGCGGCTGTCGGCACTCGGCCCCGGCGGCCTGACCCGCGAGCGGGCGGGCTTCGAGGTGCGCGACGTGCACCCGACGCACTACGGGCGCATCTGCCCCATCGAGACCCCGGAAGGGCCCAACATCGGCCTCATCGCGTCGCTGTCCACCTACGCGCGGGTCAACGAGTACGGGTTCATCGAGACGCCGTACCGGAAGGTCGAAAACGGCAAGGCCTGCTCGGAGGTGACCTACTACACGGCCCTCGAGGAGGAGCGGCACGTCATCGCTCAGGCCAACGCCCGCCTCGACGCCGAGGGGAACTTCCTGGACGAGATGGTCATCGCCCGGCGGCAGGGTGAGTTCGCCCTGGTGCCCCGGGAAGAGATCACCCTGATGGATGTCAGCCCCAACCAGCTCGTGTCGGTGGCGGCGTCGCTGGTGCCCTTCCTGGAGAACGACGACGCCAACCGCGCGCTGATGGGCGCCAACATGATGCGGCAGGCCGTACCCCTGGTGCGCACCGAGGCACCGCTGGTCGGGACCGGCATGGAGCGGGTCGTGGCCCGGGACTCCGGGGTCACCATGACCGCGCGCCGGGCCGGGGTCGTCGAGAGCGTGGACGCCACGCGGATCGTGGTCAAGACGACGGAGAGCGACGCCAACGATGACATCGGGGGCGATGTCGACATCTACAACCTGACCAAGTTCGTCCGGAGCAACCAGAGCACCTGCATCAACCAGAAGCCGGTGGTGCGCCCCGGCGACCGGGTCGAGGTCGGGGACATCATCGCCGACGGGCCGGCCACCGAGCAGGGTGAGCTGGCGCTCGGCCAGAACGCCGTCGTCGCGTTCATGCCCTGGCAGGGCTACAACTTCGAGGACTCCATCCTCATCTCCGAGCGCCTGGTCCGCGAGGACTACTTCACCTCGATCCACATCGAGGAGTTCGAGGTGGCGGCCCGGGACACCAAGCTGGGCAAGGAGGAGATCACCCGCGACATTCCCAACGTCGGGGAGGAGGCCCTCAAGAACCTCGACGAGTCCGGCATCGTCCGCATCGGCGCGCCGGTGCGCTCCGGCGACATCCTGGTTGGCAAGATCACGCCCAAGGGCGAGACCCAGCTCTCCCCTGAGGAGAAGCTGCTGCGCGCCATCTTCGGCGAGAAGGCCGGGGACGTGAAGGACACCTCGCTGCGGGTGCCTCCCGGCGTGGAGGGCGTGGTCATGGGCGCCCAGGTCTTCTCCCGGGAGGGCGTCGAGAAGGACCAGCGCAGCCTGGAGATCGAGGCCCAGGCCGTGCAGCGCATCGACCGGGACCGCGACGAGAAGATCCGCACCATCCGGGAGTCGGCCTTCCGCCAGCTCGTCCGCCTGCTCGATGGCCGCAAGGCCGGGGCTCGGATCATCCACGACGAGACGGGCGAGGAGATCCTGGCCCGCGGTGAGACCTTCACCGAGGAGAAGCTGCGGGCGCTGCCCTTCGAGCAGTACGAGAAGATCACCATCGAGGACGGCGAGGATCTCGAGGAGCAGGTCTGGAACCTGGTGGACCGGGTCCGGGAGAAGGAGGACCAGATCCGCGAGCGATTCGCGGCCAAGGTCGAGCGCCACAAGAAGGGCGACGAGCTGGCTCCGGGCGTGATCAAGCTGGTCAAGGTCTTCGTGGCGATCAAGCGCAAGCTGCAGCCCGGCGACAAGATGGCGGGTCGTCACGGCAACAAGGGCGTCATCTCCAAGGTGCTGCCCATGGAGGACATGCCGTACCTCGAGGACGGCACGCCGGTGGACGTGGTCCTCAACCCCCTCGGCGTCCCCTCCCGGATGAACGTCGGCCAGATCCTGGAGACCCACCTGGGCTGGGCGCTTCGCGGGGTCGGGCGGAAGCTCGGCGCGATGGTCGACGGGATGCTGGAGGTGACCGAGAAGGAGATGCGCGACTACCTCATGGAGGTCTTCGGGGATCAGCCCGAGGTGCAGTCCTTCCTCGCCGATGCCAGCTTCGAGGAGCTGAAGACCTTCGCCCGCAAGTACCGGGACGGCGTGACGGCATCGACCCCGGTCTTCGCCGGTGCCTCGGAGTCCGAGATCAAGCGCTTCCTCGGGCTCGCCGACCTCGACGCCGACGGTCAGAGCATCCTCTACGACGGGCGTACGGGAGAGGCCTTCGAGAACCGCGTGACGGTCGGCGTGATGTACGTGCTGAAGCTGCACCACCTCGTCGACGAGAAGATCCACGCGCGGAGCATCGGCCCCTACAGCCTGGTCACCCAGCAGCCGCTGGGTGGGAAGGCGCAGTTCGGCGGGCAGCGGCTGGGTGAGATGGAGGTCTGGGCGCTCGAAGCCTACGGGGCCGCCTACTCGCTCCAGGAGTTCCTGACGGTAAAGTCCGACGACGTCGCCGGCCGCACCCGGATGTACGAGTCCATCGTCAAGGGGGAGAACATCCTCGAGGCGGGGCTTCCCGAGAGCTTCAACGTCCTGGTCAAGGAGCTGCAGGCCCTGGCGCTGGACGTCGAGCTGTTGGAAGACCGCGAAGCCCTGCGCAACAAGTAATCCACTCGCCTGCGAACCCCGGCGGTCGCCGTGGGGGTTCGCCCCGGCCCACCTTTGGCGGGACGTGCGCCGGGATGGTGGCCCAGCCACTCGCCTTCCGGGAACCCCAAGGAGCCCATCGTGAAGGACATCTACAACCTCTTCGAGAAGCCCAAGAACCCCCTGAACTACGTCGCGGTGCGGATCGGCCTGGCGTCGCCCGACAAGATCCGGAGCTGGTCGCACGGCGAGGTCAAGAAGCCGGAGACGATCAACTACCGGACCTTCAAGCCGGAGCGGGACGGGCTGTTCTGCGCGCGGATCTTCGGGCCGGTGAAGGACTACGAGTGCCTCTGCGGCAAGTACAAGCGCATGAAGCACCGGGGCATCACCTGCGAGAAGTGCGGGGTGGAGGTCATCCAGAGCAAGGTGCGGCGTGAGCGCATGGGTCACATCGACCTCGCCACGCCGGTGGCCCACATCTGGTTCCTCAAGAGCCTGCCGAGCCGGATCGGCAACCTTCTGGACATCTCGCTCAAGGACCTGGAGAAGGTGCTGTACTGCGAGAGCTACATGGTGACCTCGTCCGGCGAGACCACCCTGGAGGAAGGGGAGATCCTCAGCGAGGAGGACTACCGCGAGGCCATCGAGACCTTCGGCTACGGCTCCTTCGAGGTGGGCATGGGGGGCGAGGTCGTGCGGGACATGCTCGCTCGCATCGAGCCGGTGTCGCTGGCGGAGGAGCTGCGGCAGCAGATGCGGGAGACCACCTCGGAGGCCTCGCGGCGCAAGATCAGCAAGCGCCTCAAGATCGTCGAGGCATTCCGGGACAGCGACAACCGCCCCGAGTGGATGATGCTCGAGGTGATCCCGGTCATCCCGCCGGATCTCCGGCCCCTGGTGCCCCTGGACGGCGGTCGGTTCGCCACCAGCGACCTCAATGACCTGTACCGTCGGGTGATCAACCGCAACAATCGGCTCAAGCGGCTGCAGGACCTCAACGCCCCCGAGATCATCATCCGCAACGAGAAGCGGATGCTGCAGGAGGCCGTCGACGCGCTGTTCGACAACGGCCGCCGGGGCAAGACCTTCACCGGGCCGAACAAGCGTCCCCTCCGGTCCCTCTCCGACATGCTCAAGGGCAAGAACGGGCGCTTCCGCCAGAACCTGCTCGGCAAGCGGGTCGACTACTCCGGCCGGTCGGTGATCGTGGTCGGGCCCGAGCTGCGCCTGCACCAGTGCGGTCTGCCCAAGAAGATGGCGCTGGAGCTGTTCAAGCCCTTCATCTACAACAAGCTCGAGGAGCGCGGGCACGTCAACACCATCAAGGCCGCCAAGAAGATGGTGGAGCAGGGCCGCGACGAGGTGTGGGACATCCTCGACGAGGTGATCAAGGAGCACCCGGTCATGCTGAACCGGGCGCCGACCCTGCACCGGCTGGGCATGCAGGCCTTCGAGCCGCTGCTCACCGAGGGCAAGGCCATCCAGCTCCACCCGCTGGTCTGCACCGCGTTCAACGCCGACTTCGACGGCGACCAGATGGCCGTCCACCTGCCGCTGTCCATCGAGGCGCAGATCGAGTCTCGCGTGCTGATGATGTCGACCAACAACATCCTCAGCCCGGCGTCGGGGCGGCCGATCATCCAGCCGTCGCAGGACATCGTCCTGGGGTCCTACTACATGACCCGCGACAAGAAGTACGCCCGCGGGGAGGGCCGGGTGTTCCGGTCGCCCGAGGAGGTGCGCAGCGCCTATGACGCCGGAGAGGTGGCGCTGCACGCCCGCGTCCGGGTGCGCATGCCGGTGGGCTCGCTCGCCGAGCGGATCGCCGAGACGATGGCGGTGGCCAGCGACGCGCACATCATCGTCGGCGTGGACGAGGGCCCGGACCGGTTCGCGGTGTGGCACGGCTACCGGGGCAACGTCCGGCCGCTGGGGGATGACCTCGGAATCAGCGAGGTGGCCAGCCTCGGCGGCGCCATCAAGGTCGCGATCGACGGAACCTCGGTGGACCCCGACGGCGCGGTGGCGGTGGTGGACCTGGCCCACGACCAGGTCACGACGCGGGCCTTCGAGGGGGCGTGGGTGCTCGGTGCCGGCCAGGTCCGGCCCGGCGAGGCGGCCGCGGCCATTCTCGGACCCGACGGGCAGGAGTGCGAGCAGCAGATCATCGAGGGCGAGGGTTTCCGGGCCCGCCTCGCCTCGCTGCCCAAGCTGCGGGGCAACAACCGGCGCATCGCGAGCATCGAGCCGACGCTGGCGGTCGACGAGCACGGCGAGCCGATCATCGACGCTCGGTTCAACAGCAACCAGCGGCTCGCCGTCCTGTCGCGGGCCATCCAGGCGGTCAAGGAGGCCGCAGGGGAGGACCTGGTGCTGGTCGCCCTGCCGGCCGGCTTCTTCGGCTACAAGGGCCTCGTGCCGACCGAGATGCGCGGCGACCTCGTCGACACGACCGTCGGGCGGGTGCTGTTCTACGACATCGTGCCCAGGGCCGTCCCGTTCTCCATGGTGAACCGGCCGTTGAACAAGAAGGCACTGGGCGAGCTGATCGACCGGTGCTACCGCGTAGCCGGCGCCAAGGCGACGGTGCTGTTCGCCGATGCCTTGATGGCCCAGGGCTTCGGCATGGCCACCCAGGCCGGCATCTCGATCTGCATCGACGACATGAAGATCCCGGCCCGGAAGCAGGAGATCCTCGACCGGGCCCGAGCCGAGGTGGAGGAGACCGAGCAGCAGTACCAGGACGGCCTGATCACCGTCGGTGAGAAGTACAACAAGGTGGTCGACATCTGGTCGAAGGTCACCGACGAGGTCGCCAAGGAGCTGCTCCGGGAGATCAGCACCGAGGTGGTCAAGGGGCCGGACGGCACGGTGAGCGAGGAGCCGTCGTTCAACTCGATCTACATGATGGTCGATTCCGGGGCTCGGGGATCGCCCACCCAGGTGCGTCAGCTCGCCGGCATGCGCGGCCTGATGGCCAAGCCCTCGGGGGAGATCATCGAGACCCCGATCACGGCCAACTTCCGAGAGGGCCTGACGGTGCTGCAGTACTTCATCAGCACCCACGGCGCCCGGAAGGGGCTGGCCGACACCGCCCTGAAGACTGCCAACTCCGGCTACCTGACGCGGCGGCTGGTGGACGTGGTGCAGGACTTCATCGTCACCGCCCGGGACTGCGGCACCCGTCGCGGCATGATGATCACCAGCCTCATCGAGGGTGGCGAGGTCATCGAGCACGTCGGCGAGCGGGTCCTCGGGCGCGTCGCGGCCGAGGACATCCTCGACCCCTACAGCGACGAGGTGCTGGTGCCCCGCAACGGCATGCTGGACGAGACGGCGGTCGAGAAGATCGTCCAGGCGGGCGTCGAGCGGGTCAAGATCCGGTCGGTGCTCACCTGCGACATGCGGTGGGGCGTGTGCGCCATGTGCTACGGCCGCGACCTGGCGCGCGGCAAGCTGGTCAACGTCGGCGAGGCGATCGGGGTCATCGCGGCCCAGTCCATCGGTGAGCCCGGCACGCAGCTCACGATGCGGACCTTCCACGTCGGTGGTGTCGCGTCGGGCAAGGGCGCCGAGTCGTTCCTGGAGCTGAAGAACAGCGGCATCATCAAGTACAGCGAGTACCTGACGAGCACCACGAACCGCGACGGCAAGCGGGTCGCCATGGCCCGCAACGGTGAGATCTACGTCCTCGACGACAAGGGGCGGGAGCGCGAGCGCTACGCCATCCCCTACGGCGCCGTCCTGCTGGTCGAAGACGGGGAGCGGGTCGCTGCGAAGACCCGCATCGCCGAGTGGGATCCGTTCACCACCCCCATCATGGCGTCGGATGCCGGCATCCTGAAGTTCGAGGACATCATCGACGGCCGGTCGGTTGCCCAGCAGACCGACGAGCTGACCGGGCGCAAGCGGATGGTGGTCATCGACTTCAAGGACACCGACCTCAAGCCGCGCCTGGTGCTCAAGGACCCGGAGACGGGCAAGGTCCGCTCCCGCTACTTCCTCCCGGTCGGGGCCAACATCCTGGCTTCGGAGGGAGACGAGGTCCAGCCGGCGGACGTCCTGGCGCGGATCCCGCGGGAGACGACCAAGACCAAGGACATCACCGGTGGTCTGCCCCGGGTCGCCGAGCTGTTCGAGGCCCGCAAGCCCAAGGAGGTGGCGATCATCACCGAGATCGAGGGCGTGGTCTCCTTCGGCAAGGACACCAAGGGCAAGCGTCGGGTGATCGTCACCCCCGAGGATGGGGAACCGGCGGAGTACCTGATCCCCAAGGGCAAGAACATCGTCGTCAACGAAGGCGACTACGTTCGGGCCGGTGACTCCCTGATGGACGGCTCGGTCAACCCCCACGACATCCTCAAGATCAAGGGGGAGGAGGAGCTGGCCAACTACATGGTCGACGAGATCCAGGAGGTCTACCGTCTCCAGGGCGTCAAGATCAACGACAAGCACATCGAGGTCATCGTCCGCCAGATGCTGCGGCGGGTGAAGGTCAAGAAGGTCGGCGATTCGGACTTCCTGGTGGACGAGCACGTCGAGAAGTGGCGGTTCGACGAGGCCAACAAGCGGCTCATCGCCGAGGGGCGGGAGCCGGCGGTCTCGGAACCGCTGCTGCTGGGAATCACCAAGGCCAGCCTGTCGACTGACAGCTTCCTGTCGGCGGCGTCGTTCCAGGAGACCACCCGGGTGCTGACCGAGGCCGCGATCAACGGCAAGGTCGACCACCTGCGCGGCCTGAAGGAGAACATCCTCATGGGACGCCTGATCCCCGCGGGGACGGGCTTCGCCGCCTACCAGAAGCTCGGGATGGTGGTCGTCGACGAGTCGGAGAGCGCCGACGGCGACACCGGCTCCGAGTCGGCGTCGGCCTGAGTCGGGGGCGGCTTGACACCCGCCGGCCGCTCTCTTAAGGGCGGCCGGCTGTCTACAAAGGGCAGGGGGCCCTCGCGGGACCGGACCAGCGTGGTCCATCCGCGGCGCTCGCGCCCGAAAGCACGGATCGAGGAGCTCATGCCCACCATCAACCAGCTCGTCCGCAAGGGCCGCAAGAAGGTCAAGAAGAAGACCGCTTCGCCGGCGCTGAAGGCCTGCCCTCAGAAGCGTGGCGTGTGCACGCGGGTCTACACCACCACCCCGAAGAAGCCGAACTCGGCACTCCGCAAGGTGGCTCGCGTCCGCCTCACCAACGGGATGGAGGTCACCTCCTACATCCCCGGTGAGGGGCACAACCTCCAGGAGCACTCCTCGGTGCTGATCCGTGGCGGCCGCGTCAAGGACCTCCCCGGTGTGCGCTACCACATCATCCGCGGCAAGCTGGACACCCAGGGGGTGTCGAACCGCCGGCAGGGTCGCAGCAAGTACGGGGCGAAGCGTCCCAAGGACCTGAAGAAGTAGGGAAGCAAGATGCCTCGTCGTCGTGAAGTACCCAAGCGCAAGATCCTCGCCGATCCGAAGTACCAGGACGTCCTGGTCTCCAAGTTCATGAACGTCGTCATGAAGGACGGCAAGAAGGCCGTCGCCGAGCAGATCGTGTACGGTGCCTTCGATGTCGTGCAGGACCGTACCCGCGAAGATCCGCTGAAGATCTTCCATCGGGCGCTGGAGAACTGCCAGCCCGTGGTCGAGGTCAAGTCTCGGCGCGTCGGTGGTGCCACCTACCAGGTCCCGGTGGAGGTCAAGGCCAACCGCCGGATGGCGCTGGCGATGCGGTGGCTGGTCTCCTATGCGCGCAAGCGCCCCGGCAAGTCGATGCGCGAGAAGCTGGCCAACGAGCTGATCGAAGCGGCCCACAACCGCGGGCAGGCGGTGAAGAAGCGCGACGACGTGCACCGGATGGCGGAAGCCAACAAGGCGTTCTCGCACTACCGCTGGTAGCGCGTTCGCGCCGGACGGAATAGCCGTCCACCCCGACCCCTCATGGGGGTCCGGCCTCCCCCCGCACCTCGCGGGGGAACCACATACCCGGCGAGTGGCTGAGGCCGCCGCGATGTCGGGGGAGCCAAAACCCGGCCGCGCCCGCAATGGGTGCGGCGTCGGGCTTGACTCCTCCGACAGCCGGTGCCCGGTCCTCGCCCTGCGAGAACCTCCCCGCGGGTCGCTCCCGACCCGACCCAATGGAGCCCTCACGCTCCGCGGAGAAGACGATGGCCAAGGAAAAGTTCAACCGCAGCAAGCCGCACGTCAACATCGGGACGATCGGCCACGTGGACCACGGCAAGACGACCCTGACGGCGGCGATCACGATGGTCCTGGCCGAGAAGGGCGGCGCCCAGCAGATGAACTACGAGGACATCGACAAGGCGCCGGAGGAGAAGGCCCGCGGG